>NZ_JBSSAH010000056.1:0-14555 GCF_054058415.1 Thermostichus sp. MS-CIW-38
ATCGTATTCTTGGCCTATGCGTGATGACAACGATATTCACATGGCCGGCACTGCGTTTTTAAAGGGCGTCGGCTACGGTCGGCGCTATCCTTCCCCGCCCTGAAGGACGGGGCTTGCCGCGCCTTTTGGTCAGTCGGTGTTTTCGTTGCTCACAAAGGCCGACCCATTGGCCTGGGGTTCGGGCGATTCCAGCGCGTATTTGAGCGCATGCCAGGCCAGGTTGGCGCATTTGATGCGCACTGGAAATTGGGCTACCCCTTTCATGGCGTTCAAAGCCCGTTGCTCCCGCGGGAACTCTTCGCCACCGCGCATCATGGCTTGGAAGCGCTCCACCAACTGCAGAGCTTCGGGGATGGTGCGCCCCCGCACCGCATCCGCCATGAGATCGGCAGAAGCCAGGGCAATGGCACAGCCTGCCCCCTCGAATTTGATATCGACAATCCGCTCCTGGCTGGGATCCAGTTGTAAGGTGAGGTCGATGGTGTCGCCACAGGAGGGGTTGTGGCCACGTTGGTGGCGGTGGACGGGATCCACTCTGCCGAAGTTGTGGGGCTTTTTGTACCGCTCCAGAATGACTTGCTGATAGAGTCCGCGCAGGTTATCTAGAGGCATTGTTGCTCCTGGTTGGTCGCTGCTCTGGCCGGTCGGCAAAAGTCGATCCGCTCATAGCCCATTGCCGCCGGGAATAGCCATAGTTCTCAGATATTCAGGATTTGGGAAGCGAGCCCGACCTGGCCCATCTGGTTTTGATCTTAACCCCGTTCTTGGTAGAGCTTGAGTCAGTAGAAAAACTCCTGCCAGCGCAGGGGCTTAAGTTTGCGCATGTACAGCCAATCAAAAAAGTTCTTCAGCACCGTGGCTGCATAGCCGCGCCAGACCAGCCCGCCTTTCTCGGCAACAGCAACGCGGTTCCCCACCGTTACACAAACAAAAACCGTGGCCTGCGGTCGGTAGGGGATCAGAGGTTGGCCGCGGATGAGCCGCAGCAGGTTTTGGGCTGCAATCGGCCCCTGGCGCACCGCGTACACGCCGATCTTGGGCAAGAGGCGGGATCCCCAAACAAAGTCAGCGCAGTCCCCCACCGCCAAGATGTGCTCTGAGCCTTGCACCCGTAGGTATTTGTCCACGAGCAGGGCTCCCGTCGGCCCTGTTGGCAAGCCGCAGGTGCTCAACCAGCTCGGCACCTGGAAGCCACCTGCCCACAGGCGGGTCTGAGCTATCAACTCGGTGCCATCCGAGAGCCACACCTGCTCCGGCCCAAAGGCTTTCACCTGACATCCGGCCCAGATTTCCACCCCCAGATGGCGGATTTCCCTTTCCACCGCCCGGCGGAAGGGTTCCGAGAAGCCCTCGACCAGATGGGCCTGGCGATGGATCAAGATCAGCCGGGCTTGAGCCAAGGGGATCCCTGTTTCTGCGCTCATTTCCCGGCAAAGATCGTAGAGTTCCCCCATCAGCTCTGTGCCGGTACAGCCTCCTCCCGCTACCACAAAGGTCAACAGACCCGGCGTCGGATCCCCCTGGGCTGCCCGTTGCCAGCACTGCCGGATCCAGGTTTGGGCGGCCACCAATTGTTCTGCCGGTCGAATGGTAAAGGCATGTTGGATCCCATCGATGGGGCGCAACTCCCGGCCCACATTCACCAACAGATAGTCGTAGGCCAGAGTTTGGATCCCGGCTTCACTCTCCAGGGTCAGGGTTCGAGCTTCGGGTTGGATGTGGGTGACTCGCCCCGGCAAAAACTGGGCGCCGTTGGCTTGAATATGCTCCAGCAAAGGGATCCGCACCAGCTCCAGAGAAAACCGACCACTCAGCAGCCGCGTGGACATGCCTGAATTAACACTGTAGGGATAGGGGTTGATGGCGATCACCCGTGCCTGCCCTTTGAGCGCCCGCAAGGCGTCGATGGCTCCATAGCCACATCCGGCCAAGATCACAGTGGGCAGGGATCCCCTCATGGCTGGAGCGGGAACTTCTGGAGATCCCCGGCTGCCCATTCCAGGATGGAACCGGAATAGCTTTTGGCCTGCCGGCCCAAATGGGTTAAAACCACCGTGACCCAAGCGGAGCGAACCCCAGCTGTGCAGTAGGCAATGATCTCGGCTTCCGGAGGGATCCCGGCTTTTTGCAGGCGGGCGTGAATTTCATCGGGCGGCAATAGGGATCCCGCCGCATCCATCAGCTCCTTGTAGTAGAGATGCACAGCGCCGGGGATGTGTCCACCGCGCGCCTCACCATAGGGGGTGGCTCCCTTGTATTCTTGGGCTTCGCGACTGTCGAGGATGGCCACACGGTCGGAGCCAAGGCTGGCCCGCAGAGTGTCCCGGTCGATCTCCCACCGGTCGGTTCGCCGCACTACAAAGTCGCCCCGTTGCGGTTCGTCGGCGCTTTGTCGGGTTGTGGTCAGCACTCCCTCCTTCACCAGGGCCGGATAGCCCCCGTCCACCATGACTGCCTGGGGATGACCCAAGCTGCGCAACATCCAAACGATCCAGCCATCTTCTCCCCAGCCCTGTAGCGGATCGGCAGCAACTACCACCGGACGCCCCTGAAACACGCCAAGGCCCTGCAGCTTTTCGGTGAGAAGGACATCATCTGCCAACAGCTTGCCGCTGTTGGCAGCCTCTGGTTGAGTAAACTCCGTCCAGTTCACCGGAATTGAACCCTTCAGGATCCCGTCGGCTTGCAATTCCGCACTGCGTGCATCCAGAAGCGTTGCCCCTTGTTGGATGAGCTGGATGGCGGTTGCAGGGCTGACCACCCAACCTGGCGTTGGTGTCATGGGTTGAGAGAACCTTAACTGGAAGATCCTATCCCACCTTACGGGACGAGTAGGCCGGTATGGGCCTCTTCCATCTGTTTGGAGAGAAGCCGTTGCAGGCTCACTCTGGCTTCGGAGAAGTTGGGAGCGATTTCCAAAGCCGAGCGAAAGTGTTCAATGGCCTGCTCCAGCTTGCCTTGGCGGGCAAGGATGGATCCCAGACGATAGTGAGCTGCTCCATAGCTGCCATTGCTGCGAATGGCCCGTCGATAGCTGGCCTCCGCCGAGGTTAGATCCCCCTTGATGCGCGCCACTTCGCCCAGGCCAAAGTGAGCTTCCGGCAACTCTGAATCTCCTTGGAGGGCCTGTTCAAACTGCTGCATAGCCTGCTGCAACTGTTGGGGCTGGATGAACTTGCGCCCAGAGGCATCCCGTTGTTTGGGCCCCAAGTAGGCTAGGCCAATGGCGGCCATCGCTGCGTGCAGATCGGGGGCCAGCTCCAAAGCCCGCCGGTAGTTCTTCACAGCTTCGCTGTATTGCTCTTGGCTTGCCAACACCAGGCCCAAGCCGTAGTAGGCGCGAGCCTGCTGTCTTTTGAACTGACCATTGAAGACCACCTGGCTGAACTCCTGGCTGGCTTGAGCCAGATGACCTGCATGCACCATTGCCAAACCCAGATCCACCCGCACACCGGCTGCCAACTCAGGAGCGAGATCCAGGTTGAGAGCAGTTCGGAAGGCTGCGATTGCCGCTTTTAGCTGTCCTTTGCGCATCAGCGCTTGTCCCATCACGGCGTGGCCCAGGCCCAGGCGATCATTCAACTCCAAAGCAGCCCAACAGGAATCGATGGCCTCGTCCCATTGCCCCAGCTTGAGGTGAATTTGAGCAACGCAAAGATGGGCCTCGCTGAAGTGGGGATCCAGCCCCAGGGCCTTTTGTTGCTGAGCTAACGCTTCTGCCCAGTTGCCCTTCTCTGCCCAGGCTTGGCCGAGCAGGCTATAGATCTCAGCTTGGGCGGATCCCTGGGTGAGGGGCAGCGCTTCGGGCAAATGGATCAAGACTTCATCCGGCTGATGCTGGGCCAACCACTGCCGCGCCAGGGCCTTCAGGGTTTCCACCAGGTGGGTGTTGATGCCGCTCAAGTTCGGGTTCAGGCGTTTGGCCTGTTGGTAGTGGCTCAATGCCTCCTGCAGTCGGTTGGTTTTCGCCAACAGATGGGCCAGCTCAACGTGGGCCTCGACCTGCAGTCGGTTGGTTTTCGCCAACAGATGGGCCAGCTCAACGTGGGCCTCGACATGATTCGGCTGTTGCCGCACGGCCTCCCGAAACCGCTTCACCGCCTCAGGAATTGGATTGGCCTGTAAAAAGGAAAGCCCTTCTGTAAAGGGATCCTGGGATCCCTCTTCTCGCTCAAGGGTGTCATCGACACGCCGACCTTTCCACCCCAGCCAGCCCCCCCCTGCAGCCAAGATCAACAGCGGGATCCCCAGCCCCAGCGATCTGGCTCGGGCAGGAACATCGGCTTGCCCAAAAGAGCGCACCACCAACCCAGCCCCCAGCAGGAGAGACAAAGCCAGAGCTCCCCCCAAGAAGGGCCTTAGAGCAGGCCTGTGCAACCATTGATCAAGTGTCGGAAAGTTGGCCAGAACGTCGATAGGAGAACTGGGGCGAGCAGTTGTAGGCAGAGGGGTCGGGATCCCGTCTTGGGAAGGGGCATGGCCAACCGAGGCCTGGCTTGGAGCCGCTTCTGGCCAGCGCTCTTTCTGAATTTTGGGAACCGGTGCCCCCAGAGTTTTAACTTTGCGAAAATCGGAGTTGTGGTCGGGATCCACAACAGGTTTTTGGGCCTCCAGCACCCTGATCTCGGAAATCTTGGTGCCCGGTAATATAATCTGCGTGTCATCAGCACTGCTCCCCCCAGAGGACAAGTAGAAGACTTTTTTCCACTGCAGCTGTGTTTCCCCCTGAAGCCGACCGTACACCACCAGTTGGCTAACTCCCTGCACAGGCAAGCCCCCCAATTGGCTGGCAACTCGATGCAACACCATAGAGCGGCTAAACATCCCCTGCCGTGGGAGATCCACCATGAGGTAAAGGACATCTTGCTTCAGGGCCGAACGGGTTGGCAGGGGGGCCAGGGCCTTCTGCAGAGCCTTGATCAGGGTTTCCACGCTGCGAGCAGCAGATGAGCCAGCCATAAAGTTAGAGTTCGCAAAGTTAAGTTAGAGAGTGAAAAAATGGTCTTGTAACAACTCCAATCCAAGAGGGATCCACTTCTCTCCGCAAAAACGAGTACCCCCTCGCCAGAAGTCCAGCCCTCTGACTTCATCTTGCTGCCTCATTGTGCTCAATCTGCCGGAGTCCGTCAATATACTGAAAGAGCCTGTTACAAACGGGGCTGCCGGCCCATTTTGCGACGGAAAAGGTGGGTGTGGTCAGGGCTGTAGAGCCGCGAGCGGGCAGATCTGGAGCTTGACAAGCCTTTCAAGGCAGGGCTGACGAGATAGAGCACTGTGCGTTCTAAGCCGGCTTGCCGGGTGAGGGCGGCCATCTCGGCCAGGGATCCCAGCCAGATCTGTTCGTCCGGCCAACCCAAGCGATAACAAACGGCAACCGGGGTATCGGCGGGGTAGTGAGCCAGCAGATCTGCCTGCGCTTGTTCTACGTGGCGGGCGCTCAGATATAGACACAAAGAGGCGCGGTGGGCTGCCAGACTGGCCAGGGCTTCTGCTTCCGGTACCTGGGTGCGACCGCTGGCGCGGGTGAGGATAATCGTCTGTACCAACTTGGGTATGGTCAACTCCACCTGCAAACGGGCGGCTGCCAATTGAAAGGCGCTTACTCCCGGCACGATCTCAAAAGGGATCCCTGCCTCCGCCAGCCGGATCAGCAGCTCGTGCAGAGCGCCGTAAAGGCAGGGATCCCCATCCTGCAGCCGCACCACCCGCCGCCCCGCCTTGACCCGTTCCACAATTTGCGGCAGCAGCGTTTCCAGCGTGAAGGAGCGGGTGTCAATGGCCTCAACCCCAGGGCGACAATGGGCCAGCACTCCCTCTGGCACCAAAGAACCTGTGTAGAACACTACATCGGCTTCCGCCAGCAGTCTTTGCCCCCGCAGGGTAATCAGCTCCGGATCCCCGGGGCCAGCCCCGACAATGTAGACAGGCCACGACGTCGGTTCGCGCATTTGCTTGCTTCCTACCCCTTCAAGGGCCTCTTTGAAGATCCCTTTTCCAAAGTCTTTTCAAACTGGATTCCAAGGGAACTTATCTGGAGGCTCAAGCATGCAAGATCACGACAGGCACTCGCATCCCATCTTAAGGTACGTTCGGGAAGACTATTATCCCTACGTTGTTTTACCCCAGCCGATTGCTCTCCTCTTGAGGGGGCCAGATCTCCCACCTTGCCCGCCGGAGCCTGAGCCGCCACAGATGCCTGCCCGTCCGCTGGAGCCGGAGCCGCCACAGATGCCGGAGCGCCCAACGGAACCTGAACTACCTCGAATGCCGGAACGCCCTGTTAGGCCAAATCTACCCGAGCTACCCCAGCCTTTGATGGGCAAGCTGCAATCGGCATGGGCAACTGGTGCTGGTGTTGCTGTGCTCATTACCTTGATTATTGCGGAGGCTCCAGAATTGGTTGTTTTAGCAGGTATTGTCGGTATTGCAGCGCTAGCACGTTTTCTCTACGAATCATGGACATACGAGAAGCGAAAAGAAAAATATGAGAGAGAAAGAGCAGAAAAAATATGGAAACATGAAGAAGCTCTGCGTTGCTGGGAAGCGGAATGCAAAGCCCTTGAACAAGCCCACCAGGAAAAACTGAATAAATATTACGAAGAGGTTTGTTTGTGGCAAGTAAGATGTGAAGAGATCCGGAGAGTTCATCAACAGAAATATGAGAAAGTTCTGCGACGGTGGGAAGCAGAATGTGAAGCTCTTATACAAGCTTACCAAGAAAGATTGAGAGAACATCAAGAGGCCCTCCGGCAGTGGGAAGCAGAGCGCGAAGATCTAAAAAAAATCCATGAAGAAAACCTGAGGAGGTACCAAGAGACCGACCTGCGCCGGTGGCAGGAAGAGTGTACGTCCATCAGAAGAAGGCATTGGGAGAAATATCAGGAAGCTCTACGGCAGTGGGAAGCAGAGTGCGAAGCCATTGAAAGAGAACACCGAGATCAGGCTATGGAGCTTATTGCTAATCAAAGGGTCCAGTATCCTGATACAGTTTCTGATGCTCGCTGCGGAAGATTTGATAACTTCCTTCGAAATGCTTTGATGAGACAATTGGAAAGTCTAGAGAGAGATAGCTTTAAAGTTACTCTGCTTCCAGAGAGGTCAGCTGTTAGCATAGAGCAGTCTAGTGTCCGGTGCTATACCCCTGATATCGCAATGCAGGTATCTAGAGATGGAAAAAGATCACTCGTTTTACTCATTGACATTGAAATTGATGAGCCATGGTTTCTTGAAGGTAATCTGTGTAGGCCAGCCCATACTGTGAATGATCCTAAGCAAAGTAAGCGTGATGCTTATCTAGCGGATAGAGGCTGGGTTGTAGTTCGGTTCTCAGAACGGCAAGTTTATGAAGAAAGTGAAAAGTGCATTAATCTCATCTTTTGCTTGGTTTCAGGTGTCTTGGGTGCATTAGATTCTAAACAGCCAGACTTATCATTTTCATTTCCAACGGACCACAAGAGATGGGGTGATCAAAGTGCTCTTAGTGAACCTAGATTTCCTCCTTCCTACTTTTAATTCCCAAGGTTGAGACTGGCCCTACCGGGATTGAATTGAGCTAACGCGCTGGTCCGAGACGCTGCTGCAAGATTTGTGCGGCCAGCAACACATCCAGGGGGGTGGTTAGCTTCAGATTGGATTCCTCCCCTTCGACGATGTAGACTGGCCAACCCAGCTTCTCGAATAGGGCTGCATCATCGGTTACCTGCCAACCCTGGGCCAGAGCCTCCCGATGGGCTTGCCATAGCATCGACAGGCGAAACCCCTGCGGCGTTTGCGCTGCCCACAGCCGGCTGCGTTCTGGGGTTGACTGAATTTGGATCCCTTTTGGGCCTGCCTCAGCGACTTTAATCGTGTCCTTGACAGGGATCCCCGCGATGAGACCATCCACCTGCTGCAAAGCAGCACTACAGCGATCGAACAACTTAGGGGTAGCTAGGCAGCGGGCCCCATCGTGGATCAACACCCGCTCTACTGTTCCCAGGTTATAGAGATACTCAACCCCCCTGTAAACCGACTCCTGCCGCGTCGCCCCCCCTTGTAAAAGCTGCACCGGCGTGGACAGATCCATTGCCGCCAGGATCTGCTCGATGGCCGGCCAATCGCCGGGTTGGGAGAGAATGCCGATCCACTCGATGGAGCTGGCCTGATCCGCAGCCTGCAACGTCCAAGCCAAAATTGGCTGACCCAAGAGCGGCAGCAACAGCTTATTGACCGCAGCTCCCATTCGCTTGCCGCTGCCAGCCGCCGGGATCAGAAGGTGCATGGGATCCAAAAGTGCATCCAACCGGATCCCAGTGTACTGCTCAACTCAACCTTCCAACTCTCCCGAAGCAGTGACAAAGTCAGGGTAGGCAATGTTGCCGTGCTCGCCAATATCCAAGCCGGCCAACTCTTCTTCTGCCGAGACGCGCAGACCGATGGTGCCCTTCAAAATCAAAAACAAAGCCAGACAACAGATAAAAGACCATCCTCCCAGGGCAATAACCCCCAGAATCTGTACCGGCAACACCGCCCAAGTCACCCCCGCTTCCGCATGGGCAAACCACGGGATCCCTGCAGCAATGACCCCCCAAGCGCCGCACACCCCATGTACCGACACCGCCCCCACCGGGTCATCCACCTTCAAGGTGCCCTCGATAAACAGCACCGACAACACCACCAACACCCCGGCCACCGAGCCGATAAGGATTGCCCCCAAAGGATGAACAGTGTTGCAAGGGGCAGTAATGCCCACCAGCCCCGCCAGTGTCCCATTGGCTGCAAACGTCATGTCCGGCTTGGTAAAAATGGCCCAGGAAGTACAGAGAGCGCCGATGGCTCCTGCCGCCCCGGCCAAATAGGTATTGAAAGCAATCCAGCCAATATCAGGAATCGCTGCCGTTGTAGAGCCGGCATTAAAGCCAATCCAGCCCAGCCACAGGATCAACGCCCCCAACATGCCCAAGGGTAAGCTATGCCCGGGAATAGCCCGCGGCTCCCCATTAGGACCATACTTGCCCAAGCGCGGACCCAACACCAAAGTTCCCGCAAAAGCTGCAGCCCCACCCACCAAGTGCACCACCCCCGACCCGGCAAAGTCAATGTAGCCCAGGTTTTCCAGCCAGCCGGCTGTACCACCGTTGTAGTCGGCAAACAGGCCATTCCAGGCCCAGCCCCCGGAAATCGGGTAGATCGCCCCAGAGATGACGATGGAGTAAATCAAATAAGCCAAAAAGCGGGTGCGTTCCGCCATTGCCCCGGAGACAATGGTGGCAGCGGTGGCGGCAAACACCAGTTGGAAACAGAAGAACGTGAAAGGCCAAGCATCGTTTTGACTGCCGGCTTCAGCTCCCTGTTGCCAGTTGAAAAAAAACCAGTTGGTGCCCAAAAAACCGGCCACATGGGATCCGAACATCAGCCCAAACCCCAAAAACCAAAAAGCGCAGGCCCCGAAGCAGAAGTCCATCAGGTTCTTCAGGACAATGTTGGTAGCATTTTTAGCCCGCGTGAAGCCCGCCTCCACCATGGCAAAGCCCGCCTGCATGAAAAACACCAGCGCCCCGGCCACCGTTGTCCAGACGATGTCGGCATGGTATTGCTGAGTTTTCAGTAAGGTTTGTAGCTCAGCCCAAGCCTCGGGTGGGAGAGCCTGTTCCAGAGCCGTGAGATCCGTCTGGGCCAGAGCAGGCGGGGCAACCAAACTTCCCAACCCCAGCAAAGCTCCAACCCCCAGCAGGACTTTCCCCCCTGTCCTCAAACCCAAAAGGATCCCCTGCCGAAGACGAGAGAAAACAGTCTCACCTATCTGACTTTTCATCTCGATTCCAAGTCCCACACCTCGATTTTGAGCTATTTCTCCCCTCCTACCCGTAACCACCTACACCAATGCCACCAAATACATCAGCAAGCCATAAAAGAGAGGGCCAGACCTGACCCCCTCTCTTGATTTTCAGTCCCGTGTCGCTCAGATCCGACAGCCTCCCGTCGAACCGAGCGCAACAGCTCAAGCTCCCTCCACCTCGGTGGCAGCAATGACAAAGTCAGGGTAGGCTATGTTGCCGTGCTCGCCCACATCCAAACCGGCAATCTCTTCCTCGGCGCTGACGCGCAAGCCAACAGTTACCTTGAGGATTAAAAACAGGATTAGACAGGTGATGAAGGGCCAGAAGAAGAGAGCGAGAGCGCCTACCACCTGCACGCCGAACTGTGCCCAGGTAACCCCTGAATTGGCGTGGGCAAACCAAGGGATCCCTGCTGCCAACACCCCCCAGATACCACAGGTGCCATGCACGGAAACCGCGCCCACTGGGTCATCAATTTTCAGCGTCGTATCCAAAATCACCGCGGAGAGCACCACGAGGATTCCGGCCACCGAGCCAATGATCAAGGCCCCCAGCGGATGAACTGTATTGCAAGGGGCAGTGATGCCCACCAAGCCCGCCAGCACCCCGTTGGCGACAAAGGTCATATCCGGCTTGCCAAAATGAACCCAAGAGGTGAACATCGCCCCAATTGCTCCAGCCGAAGCTGCCAGCAGCGTATTCATGGCAATCCAGCCAATATCGACAGAGGCTGCAGTGGTGGAACCGGCATTAAACCCGATCCAGCCCAATGCGAGGATAAACACCCCCAACATCCCCAGCGGCAGGTTGTGGCCAGGGATCGCCCGCGGTTCTCCATTAGGGCCGTACTTGCCAATGCGAGGGCCGAGCACAATGGCGCCTGCCAAGGCCGCAGCGCCGCCTACCAAATGCACCACCCCCGATCCAGCGAAATCAATGTAGCCCAGATTTTCCAGCCAGCCGGCTGTGCCGCCGTTGTAGTCGCCGAACAGCCCGTTCCAGGCCCAACCCCCAGAGATGGGGTAGATTAGCCCAGAAATAACGATGGAGTAGATCAAGTAGGCCAAGAACTTAGTGCGCTCTGCCATCGCTCCGGAAACAATGGTGGCGGCGGTAGCGGCAAACACCATCTGGAAGACAAAGAAAGTAAAGGGCCAGCCATCTGCCTCGTAAGCCTGCTGCCAGCCAAAAGCAAACCAGTCAGTGCCGAAGAAGCCAGCACTTTTGCCGAACATGAGGCCAAACCCGATGAACCAGAAGGCGCAACAGCCCATGCAGAAGTCCATCAAGTTCTTCATCATGATGTTGGCGGCATTCTTGGCGCGGGTAAAGCCCGTCTCCACCATGGCGAACCCTGCCTGCATGAAGAACACCAAGGCCGCCGACACGATCGTCCAAACAACGTCAGCGTGTTTCTGAACTGCCTCGGCCTCTTGAGCAAAGGCAGTTCCCTGGCCGAATAGAAAGACCAGCGCAGCCATTAGAGCAGCAGTCAGACTCCACCTGGCCGGTCGCCAGAGCCACTGGGGCACCTGGCTCTTGAGCTTTTGGATCATTGTTGTACTCATGCTTTTCGACTCACCTAAAGGGACAGTACTTCTCAAAAGACATTACCCGGAAAGTGGGGCAAGAACATCTCATCAGGTATACAGCAAAAGAGACATGCAGCAAACCCCCACAAGGCTCAGGACGGGTAGCCCAAACCCCAAAGATCCCTCCTTACAGGGCATCTTGGTTGAGTTCGCCAGTGCGGATGCGGATGGTTTTTTCGACGGGGCTGATGAAAATCTTGCCGTCCCCAATTTCGCCGGTGCGAGCCGCTGCAATCAGCTTCTCCACCACCGTATCCACCAGATCATCTTCGACCACGATCTCCACTTTCAGCTTTTGTAGGAACTCTACCGTGTACTCGGATCCCCGGTAACGCTCGGTTTGTCCCTTTTGCCGGCCAAAACCCCGTACTTCACTTACGGTCATGCCGACAATCCCGGCATTGACCAAAGCAATTTTGACCTCATCCAACTTAAATGGCCGGATCACGGCCTCGATTTTTTTCATCTGCCTCCTGCACCCTGAACAGTTCCGCTAATTTCTAACACTACCAACACCTGTGAATTGTAAAAACGGATACATTTTTTATCTCCTACTGAAGATGATTACCACTCTGGGTTGGCTCCCGTCAAGACTGGAAGGTCAAGCTTAAGCTACCCTAACGGGAGGAAGCCTCCGATGGGGTCTCACCAACATCCACGGGCGGCTGAGGGCTAAGAGAGGCCAAGCTGGCTGTAATGAGCGCTACCGCAAGCCACCACAGCATTTGTACCTGGGGACGATACCAGATGGTATCCACCAAGCCGTGGGCCATCATGCCGGTGCAAGCGGCCAAGCCCGCTGCCACCCACAGACCCTGGGGATCCCGCAAGTTGAGCAAAGTTTTCCAGCATCTCCAGCCGTGATCCCAGAGCACCAAGAGGAACCAGGCGAAAGTTAAAGATCCGATGAAGCCAGTCTCTACGGTGAGCTGCAGCGGCACCGAATAGGCTCCAAGGGCGCTGAAGTTGCCTCGTTGGTAGAGGGGATAGACGCGGTTAAAGGCAACATTGCCGGGGCCGATCCCCAAGATGGGAAAGTCGCGGATCATCTCCAGCACCGCCGCCCAGACATTGAGGCGAAAGTTGTTGCTGGTATCCAACCGCCCCCAAAAAAGGCTCTGCACCCGCAGCCGCAGGGAGCGTACCGTCAGGATCCCGAGCAACAGAGCAGCCCCCCCTCCGCCCAACAGGGCCGGCAAGGCCCAACGCCGCCAGCGGGCTGGCAAATCGACAGAATGCCACTGTGCCAACAGCACGACCATCAGGGTGAGCATGGCCAGCCCCCCAATCCAGGCACCGCGACTGTAGGTGAGCAACAGGCAAATCAGGTTCACCGCCGTCGTAAACCCGGCCAGGAGTTTCGCTCCCCAACTGGGCCAAATCCAAGTGGCGGCCAGCCCCAGGGGAATGACCGGGATCAAGTAGCCCCCGTACAGATTTGGGTTGCGCAGATAGCTGTACACCCGCGTCAGACCTGCCAAGCCCGACTCCGGATCCACCCAGGTGGCCAGTTCTGCTGCCCCATAAAAGTATTGCCGCAGGCCGTAGACCCCCATCACCAAGCTGACCAAAAGCAGGGATCCAACGATCCCATCTCGGAATTGGGGTTTGCGCAGCAGACGATGCAACAACAGATAACCAGCCAGGTAGAGAGTCAACTTCAGCCAGCCATCCCGTGCTGCGTAGGCAACCGGAGAGAGAATCGTTGCCAAGGTGGCAATTCCCCAGAAAAGGCCCAGGGGCAGATGCAGCGGCAGCCCAATCGGCGTTTCCACCAAAGCGCACAGGCCCACCAGAGCGGCCATAGCCAGCAAAATCAGGCCCAGGATGCCGGTGGAGCTTTGCGCAGAGAAAATCCAGTAGAGCAGCACTAGCCCCAGGCCAATCCGGTCGGAAGTTTGAACCAATATGCTGCTCTTCCCCCAACTTTGCAGGGATCCCAATAGACGACCCAAAAGGCTTCCCTGCCACCAAGCCTTGATGGGAAAATCGCGCAGCAGAAAACCGTGCCACCGTTGCGTTGCTCGTTCCATAACCCTCCGGAGCCTGTTGGGCACAAGTTCATACGCCCCAAGTCACCTTCCGATTGCGTCGGTGGGACGAAGTTCTAGCTTATATCCCCAGAGGCAAGGAGACAACGAAGAAGAGCGCAACCTCTTATCGCGCCAGCCGGACAAAGTACCCCTCAACAAAAACAAAGAACCGGCTGACTCACAAGACTCTACAAGACAAAAGGCATCGAAGAGTTATCAAAGTTGGGTTTTCAATCTTAAGAACAAGTCTCTGTAAAAAGCAAAGAAGAACAGCAGGAAAAACTACAAAAAGCTCTATCTCAATCTTCAATCAAATGTTGGATTGCCGCAATCGAAGATCTCCTGACCTACCACAGACCGATTCTCAAAAGATTCTTCAGGCAACACAGGCTAACACTTGACCTTGAGATCCTCTTTCACCTTCGGCATTAGGAGAAGGGATTTGATCGCCTAAGCGGGATCCAGACCAACCTTCCTTGGCTCTAACTGCGTTCTGGGAATTGGAGTTGGAATAGTGAATCTGAATACGAGTAGGACGGCCCAGACCCAGGGCGGATCCCATGCAACGGGCTAAGATTTGCACCTTAAACTCAAACTCGCCAATGCCATCCATAATCTTTAACCCTGCAGTCTCTGCTCTTAATTCAACTGTAGGAGAAGGTCTACGAAACCTCTTCAGTGGGAATACAGAACTTTTTGAGCTGCGGAGACTTCTGGATTATGAAAGTTATGTAAAGATGCCTTTGTTTTCGCCAGACAGGGCGAGTACTTGACCTATTCTTAAACAACTTGAGTCAAGCTGGGCTCGGTATCTTCACCAAATTTTCGGGCTGGAGGCCCGCACCATAGCCGCAGGCTTGGTGTCGGGAGGAAAGCCCGCCTCCTTATAGGTTTGCTGGTCAAGTCTGGATGAACTACAATAGGCCCATGAGCCAGACTATCTCTGTACGTTGCAAGCTGATAGTCCCACAAGAGTTGCGTCAAGAGATTGACCGCACTTTGCAGGGCTTTGCGAACGCTTGCAACCAGATTCTCGACACCGCCAAACAAAAGAACTGCTGGAACACCGCTAAGCTGCACCACTTGGTCTATCGGCCGGTAAGGGCAGCAAC
>NZ_JBSSAH010000057.1:0-13378 GCF_054058415.1 Thermostichus sp. MS-CIW-38
AGTCCATCCAAGAAAGCCGCGCCCAGTCTGCCGAGGAGAACGCCGCCCGTCTGCGGGAAATCGAGGAGCTGCGTCAGTCCATCCAAGAAAGCCGCGCCCAGTCTGCCGAGGAGAACGCCGCCCGTCTGCGGGAAATCGAGGAGCTGCGTCAGTCCATCCAAGAAAGCCGCGCCGAATTTGCCGAACAAGCTGCTGCCCAAGCTCAAAGCCTGCGAGAGCTACAGCAAGTTGTCAGCGAGACCCGCTCTGACTTAGCTCACCTTGCCGAGTGGGCAGAGGAAGTGACTCAAGCTCTGGTTACCCTCACCGCTCTACAACGAGAGCACGAACGCGCCATTCAGGCCATCAACCAACGGCAGGCGGAAACGGATCAGAGGTTCAACGTTCTCCTTGAAGAAGTGCGCTATCTGATTCGCCGGCAAGGCTCTGACGGAAATCCTCCCCCCTCGTTGCCCTGAGCACTGGGATCCCTTTAAGAACTGCAAGGACAGCCCTAATCTTCATCCACTTCCCACTCCAACAGATGTGCATAAGGGGCCACCAAGTCGGGGGCGTAAAAGGCGATGGCTCGAAGGGCATGCCAGTCTTCCAAGCAGCCAAAGACGGTCGGATACTCATTGCGCTCCAACCGCTCTGCAATTGCCGCCACCTCAGCTTCGGTAAACTGGCGGGGATCCATCCCCTTGGTAGGGGCCTCCACTTTGGACTTGGATCGGGCAGACATAGGCAGCCTGAACACGCTACAAGCCGATCTTAGCCTCTTCCTTTTTGCCCGGCCGACTTTGAAAAAACTTGACACACTCCCCACCTCAATCGCTTGCTTCTTGCGCAGTTGTGAGGACGGGGCCTCAGACTTAACTTTTGGGCAAGCCGGGCCGTGGGCTCCCAAACTCTGAAAAGGGATCCCCATTCCTCCAGTTTCGTGGCAAGGTGAGGACAGATACCGCATCGGAGGCTGCTATGGAGAGCAAGATCCCCGCCCGCGATGTCCAAGTTGCCCTTATCGGCCCGTCCACGTTGGTTCTCCGCTCCCGCACCTGGGATCGCCTGAAGTTTGAGCTGGAATACGCTCGGCAACGGGGCACCACTGCCAATAGCTACCTCATCCAGGCCCGCCAAACCCTTCTCATCGATCCTCCGGGGGAATCGTTCACCAGCATCTTTTTAGAAGAGCTGGCCCAACACCAGTACCTACAGCGGTTGGACTTTATTTTGCTCAGCCACGTCAACTTTAACCGCATTGCCACTCTCAAGGCCCTATTGCCTCTGGCTCCCTATGCGATGGTGCTCTGCTCCAAGCCGGGATCCATTACGCTACGGGCTGCCTTTGAAGAGATGGATCCCTTGCCCCGCAGTCGCGACGAAGAAGAAGCCGCCGATCTGGGCATTTTCTACAATGGCGACCAGTCTTTCCGTTTGCGGGTCATCCGGGATGGGGATCGCCTGGATCTGGGGGAAGGGCATGAGTTGCACTTTCGCACCGTGCCCACGCCCCGCCACCCCGATGCCCTCTGTACCTACGATCCGGCCACCGGGATCCTCTACACCGATAAGCTGTTCGGCGCCCATGTGTGCGATGAGCAAGTTTTTGACGAACATTGGCGGCAGCTTAGCGAAGACCGTCGCTACTACTTCGACTGTTTGCACCGCAACCAATTGCCCCAGGTGAAGGCAGCCCTGGCCAAGTTGGAAGAATTTCCCGCCCAAATCTATGCCCCTGCCCACGGCCCCTTGGTGCGCCACAGCCTGCGGCGGTTGCGGTTGGACTACCACACTTGGTGCGAAGAGGATCCCGGCGAGCAGCGGGTAGCTCTCCTATACACTTCCGCTTACGGGAATACAGGTTTGATGGCCATGGCCATAGCCCAAGGGTTGGAGCGGGCCGGCGTTAAGGTGGAGCGGATCAACTGCGAATGGTCCACCCCGGAAGAGATCGCCCAAGCTCTGGAGCGCTGCCAGGGGTTTGTTATCGGATCCCCGACCTTGGCTGGCCATCCCCCGGTGCAAATTCAAACCGCCCTCGGCATCATCCTTTCTTCGGTTCCCACCACCCGATTGGCCGGGGTTTTTGGCTCCTACGGCTGGAGCGGAGAAGCGGTGGATCTCATCGAGAGTAAGTTGCTCAATGCCGGCTTTTCTCTGGGGTTTGAGACGATCCGCGCCAAGTTTAAGCCCACCCCTGAAATCCTAGAAGCCTGTCAAGAGGCGGGATCCCAGTTTGCTCAGGCCCTGCGCAAAGCCAAACGAGCCCGCGCCCCTCGCCAAACCAGCAGCGAAACTCAGGCGGATCGGGTTGGGCAAGCCCTGAGCCGGGTGGTGGGATCCCTGTGTGTAGTCACCGCCCTGCAAGGAGAGACCCGCCGCGGCTTCCTCACCTGGTCGGTGGCCCAGGCCAGCTTCAATCCGCCGGGGCTAACCCTGTCGGTGAACAAGGAACAAGAAGCCGAATTGCTGACCTATCCCCAGGCCCCCTTTGTGCTCAACATCTTGCGGGAAGGCAAGGGCAGCAACTTGCAACGGCACTTTCAGCGGCCCCAGCGCCCTGGAGAAGATCGCTTTGCCGGCTTGGCCACGGCCACTGCCGAAAATGGCTGCCCCATTTTGTTGGATGCCTTAGCTTACCTGGAGTGCCGTGTGAAAACTTGGATGGACTGCGGGGATCGCTACCTGGTCTATGCCGAGGTGGAACGGGGCAAGGTGCTGGATCCCACGGGGGTTACGGCCATGCGGCGGGGGTAGTGTATTGGAGAACAAAGATTTGTTGTGGAGTCAATGCTAACTGGATCCCGTCGATCACCTTGAGCTGACGATCTGCTCGGCAAATTTCCGGCTCTTGTTGAGGGGCAAATATCAAAACAGAGTAATCGTCTAAATCCACCATCCACCCTAATTTGCTGCCGTGCTTTAGGCAATGCAGGATATTATCGGTTACACGGCTTACCCTTCGACCCGGCGAAAGAATTTCGATAATTCAGTCGGGTGCTGCGGTGAAGTCATCCTCTGGCTCGCCTGTTTCACTGAGGCGAGTTCGATCCCACGCAATTACGGCAATATCGGGAACAATGGAACGACCGGCAAAAGTGCATCGCAATTCGGGTAGGGCAGTATAGTCGGTGGTGCTGCCGTCAACCTCAGCCACGAGGCGTTTTTGCAAAATGGAATGGCGGACTTTGGGCAGCGGTTTTTGAATGGCAACTCCATCCACGTACTCCCATGCCGGAGAATCTTCTATGTGAGGCAACTTGAGGAAGTCTTCAAGAGTGAGAGCCAAATCTAGGCGAGTTGTCATAGGTTTAGGCAAAGCCCCCCGGATCCCTGCCAGTAATGTATCCCAAAGCGAGGGGAAGAAGTGGAATTAAAATTGCGGCAATTCGGGTAGATGTAGCGTAAAAGTCGTCCAACCGGCAGAGCTGCTGACTTCGAGGGATCCCCTCAGTTGATCCACCATTTGTTTCACCAAGGCCAAGTCTAGATCGGTACTCCCTTCCTTAGCCCACACTGCGGAGCCCTAGCAAAGCAAAAAGCCCCCAGGCAGGGTAATCACCTCTCCTGAGGGCCAAACCCCCTCAAATCCCAGGTAGGTTAAGCCTGAACTCTGCTCGGCTCGTAGAAGACTTTGGGCAGAGATCGAGCAAACTTCGAGAAATCAGCCCTTGACTTGCGCGAACCATAATCTGCCTTTAAGTCAGAACGATTGAAAGCTATCTTCTCTCTTGCGGGCTCGTAGAAGATCCACCTCCTAAGGGTGTAGTTCACTTCATAGAGAGTTTGCCGAACGCCGTTTATCAACGATAGAGATCTGGAGCTGGGAGCCTTTGGCGGCTGATACCAGTAGATATCCTCGGGAGATACAGATAGAGGCTCTGGACCTGCAAAGGGCGGCTCGTAAAAAGTTGCAAAGTCAGGCTGAGGTCGGCACTGAAATTGAACCTGATACACCGACTGAGAGGTCATTTCCTGCCGACTCTGCTGCCAAAGCTGCAGCATCTTGCCGACATCAAATCCCATCGCTCGCTGAAAATGCCACAGGGATCCTTGTAGAAAAAAGAAGGCTAAGTAGAAGTGAGCATTCGCCAGCCAAACCCTTGAGGAGTAGTTCCACGCTCCCGTTTGATTTGGATCGAAGTAGTAAGGAGTAAAGGCGGATTTCAGCTCCAGGGTGGGGCCGTAAAACTCCACCGGGTAGGCCAGCGAGTTAAACCCACAGTAGTAAGAAGCCGCAAAACCGGCTAGGGCGATGCCGAATAGAGAGTAGGAGAGGATCCCATCTGCTGAGAAGAGAAAGCGAGCTTTAACCCACTCAAACGGCGGAACCAGGATATGCCACACCCCTCCCAACAAGAGAAGAGCTCCCACATAGATATGGCCCCCCACCAAGTCTTCCAAATTATTGACATCAAACAGGTGGGTGCGGTAGTTCCAAAGGGTGGCAAAGTCCAAAGTTGGAGCCGTAACCAGGCGTACCTGACCGGTGTTGGCGTCATACAGCCCCCCGAACACCATCGCCTTGGCCACCAACAATAGGGATCCCAGGCCCAAAATCAGTAGGTGGTGCCCCAAAATCACTCCCAACGTTTTGGCATCATCCCAAGTGAAGTGAAACTTGGCAGCCCTGCCGAATTCCATATCTAAGCTGGGGGGAAGTTGGGTTTGGTGGAAGTAGGCTCCTCCAGCCAACACGCCGGCAGCCACCAGGTGAATTGAGGCAATGGCCACATAGGGAAAGGTATTGACGATCTGGCCACCGGGGCCAACCCCCCACCCCAATGTGGCCAAGTGGGGCAGCAAAATCAGCCCTTGCTCGTACATGGGCCGCTCTGGCGAGAACTTGGCCAGCTCAAACAAGGTAAAGCCCCCCGCCCAAGCCATGATCAAGGCCGCATGGGCCACATGCGCCACGATAAAAGTATTAGAGAGGTTCATCAATCGAGCGTTACCTGACCACCAGGGGTAGCCCGATGGGTGCATCTTTTTGGCATTCATAGATAGCTCCTCAGTGAGCCCTCAAAAATACAGGCACGTTTAGCTCAGACCGGCAATGATATGGTCAAGATAAACGGCCATTTCTTGACTTGCCTCTGTGTCGAGACTTTCGGTCAGGACCTCTTTCATGGCATTGAGGGCCTGAATGACGCGATCGATGGGAACGCCGAGGGTGATGTAAGTTTCTTTTAAACCCTGCAACACGCGCTCATCCAAAATTGAGGGATCGGCAGCCAACATGGCGTAGGTGGCATAGCGTAGAAAATAGGTCAGGTCCCGCAAGCAAGCCGCGTAGCGCCGAGTAGGGTACATATTGCCCCCCGGTAGGGTAATATCCCCGTAGAGCAAGCTCTTGGCAACCGTTTTGCTGATAATGCTGCTGGCGCTGGAGCTGATGGTTTTGGCCGCCTTGACGCGCATGTTGCCACTCTGGAAATAGCGATTTAATTGTTCCAGAGCTGCGGCATCTAAGTAAGAGCCTTTCTCATCGGCGGGGTTAATCAGGGAAGTGATGGTATCTTTCATGGATTTTTCTCCTCTAAGCACTAGTAGGGACTGATTTCTTGAGGCAATTGGGCAAATGCTGTTCGCGTTAGCGGGACGGAGTCCTTGCACCGCTTGCTCAGGCATTGCCTGTGAGAACTCTTATGGATTGCAACTTAAGACAACTTCACAGCTTGCAGGTCAAGCTCGCAAAGCCAGCCGAAACCTCAAGCTCACAGAGGCAGGAGTAGCGCGCCTCAACTCTAAAACTGAGCGAGAGGGCAGCGATTTGTCTATCCATTCATCGATTCAAAAAGCGCGAATCAGTCGATCAAAGTAGGGGGCAGCTAGAGCCATCTCCTCTGAAGAAAGAATGCCGGCAGCTACCTCTTTTAGGCAGCTCATCGCCACCCGCAGGTTGGGTAGCGGCACGCCCAAAGAGATGTACATTTCTCGCATGCCGTTCAAGCCGATATCTTCCAGCGGCTTATCGTTGCCTGCCAAGATGCAATAGCTAACCAAGCGGATATACCAGCCTTGATCTCGTTGACAGAGGGCAGTTTTTTGAGGGTTGCCCTTATTGCTGGGGGTGTTGGGGCATTTGGCCCAAAACCGTTTGCTGCCTTCCTGGACAATTTTTTGCTCGTTCTCTGCTAACTTTTGGGCGGCTCGGATGCGAACTTGACCCTTGCTGAAGAAATCCTCTAGCTTGGCGATCTCGGCACTGCTGAGGAAGCGATCAGCCGCGTCCGACTGCGCGATGACTTGGGCAACAATGCTCATAGGTTTTTGGCAAGGAACACTCTACAGGTAACAAAGTAAGCCAGATCCTCAAGAACCGAAATCACTTATTAAGAAAAAGTTGTGAATTGAAACTTACTTGCAACAAATCCTCTCTGCCTCGCGTCTTCGGCAGCGTGACCAGATTGAGAAGGTTGGGTTGGCGGCCAATCCAGATCCCGGATACGACAGCAACCCTCAGAATACTCAGCCTCTATCTCTTCTGGCCGAGATGAGCATCTGTGTTGGGAACTATTTCCGTATCTGTTGCTACAGAACTTACAATAAGACGGGCTGTGCAGAGGTACCGGGGGAGAGAACCCCTAAGGTAGGGATCAAATCGGCGCTGCGCCGCTTTAAGGGCTAAGTTTCTGAGGCAGGAATCTTGCCAGATCTGCGTAACCATCGCTACTTTGAAACCAACCTGGAAAAGCGCAAGCGCAAAGCAGGAGTCCCCAGGGATCCGCTCAACCTTTAAAACTGGGGCAGAGGGGGCAGGTGGAGCGTGAAAGTTGTCCAGCCGGCGGCGCTGCTGACCTCGATGGATCCCCTCAGTTGATCCACCATTTGTTTCACCAAAGCCAAGCCCAGACCGGTGCCCCCTTCTTTCCAAGGATCATGGCTGGGGATCCGGTAAAAGCGCTCGAAAATGCGGGTGAGTTCCTCAGCCGGGATCTCTTGGCTATTCCTGACTTGGATGCGAGTTCGGTTGGCCTCAACCCTGACTTCTAGGCGGATGGATCCCTGGCCGGGGGTGTATTTCACCGCGTTGTGCAGGAGCTCCCGCAGGATGCGTCCCAACAGCAAGGGATCCGTCGTGAGGGTGCTCTCCAGAGGGACACTGGCTTGAAAGGTTTGCCCTTTGGCGCGGGCCTGCTCTTCGGCAATGGCTAACAGATCCCCTAGCAGCTCCCGCCAGGTGAGGGTTTGCACACTTAGAGCGTAGGTCCCGGACTGCAACCGCTGCAGATCCAACAGGTCGTTGATGAGCTCGATTTCCCGCTGGCATTCTCGCTCTGCAATGGCTAAGTATTGAGCTCGTTTCTCCCCAGTGGGAGCCATCTGCAACATTTTCAGGGCCATTTTCATGCTGGTTAGAGGAGTGCGCAGCTCGTGGCTGACAGTGCTGATGAAATCGTCTTTCAAGCGGTTGAGGCGCTCCAGGGCTTGCACCTGCTCTTGGGCAGCTCGGAATAGGCGCGCCTGCCTTAGGCCGATAGCACATTGATTGGCCACTTGAGCTACGAGATTCATTTCCTGCTCATCAAAACTTTCCTCGCTGCTGCGAAAAACCCACAGATCCCCCAAGACTTGCTCCCCATCCCGCAGAGGGCAGACCAAGACTGATCCTTGGCGGGGGGCGTCAGGAAGTAAACAATGGTCAGGAAGTAAACAAAATATGCAGGGCTCTCCTCGCAACAACTGGGCGTAGAGATCTGGATATTGGGCAAAGGGAATACAAGTATGCAAGGCCGACCCCAAGCGAGGACAATACTCGTAGCTGATGGTGGAAAGGGTGAGATCGGCGTTGTAAAGGCCAATATCGCAGCCATCTGCATTTAGGTTTTCTCCCAGCTCGCGCAGAGCGGTGTTGAGAATTTCAGCTTCATCCAGAGAGTCGCGCACCCGGTCAGTGATGCGTTTCAGCAGGGCCTCAAATTGCAGGGATCGCTGCAACTCAGAGGTGCGTTGCCGAACCTTTTCTTCCAAGGTTTGATTGAGGGCTTGCAGTTGTTCATATAACTGGGCCTGTTGCAACGCGATGGCTAATTGATCGCTCAGCTCTTGTAAAAGCCGGATTTCCCACTCTTGCCAAGGGCGGCTGGATTGGCAGTGCTGTGCCACCAGAAGGTCCCAGAGATCCTCTCCCCGCCGAATTGGGATCACCAAGTTGGCTTGGGCCTGGAAAGATTCCAAGAGCTCCCGATAGCAAGGATCCAAATTGGCCGTCGCCACGTTGGCTATGGCTTGCACAAAGCCCTCTTGGTACTTGCGGTAGCAAGGATCCTGGCGAAGGCAAGCATCCCACACCCGGCGGCCCAAGTGGCTGGGCCAGGGATCCGCCACCGACTCAGCAGCTACAAACCCCCCTACACCTTCCTGCAACTGATAGATCATCACCCGATCCACCTGGAAAACCTCTCGCACTTCTGCAACAGTGGTTTGCAAGATAGATTGCAAATCCAAATCCTGACGGATGCGTCGCAGCAAAGCTCCAAGCAGCCGCTCCCGCTCTGCTTCTTTCAGCAACAGATCTTGGGCTTGTTTGAGGGGCGTTATGTCCACAGCGATGCCGCAAACGGCGTAAGGAGACCCCTGCTGATCCCGCAGGGCAAGCTTGGTGACCCACTGGGTCAATCTCTTGCCATCGCGGAAAAAGGTTCGCTCGTAGCTGACAGGATGCGGAGATTGCAGGACTTTTTGATCCTGATCTCGAAATTCTAGAGCCTCTTCTGATGCGAACAGCTCACTATCCAACTTTCCAATGAGCTCTTCTGCCTTGCAGCCTCTCTGTTGTAGATAAGTCTTGTTTACATGAAGATAGCGCCCTTCCAGATCTTTGAGAAAGATAGAAAAAGGGATCCCGTCCAGAATAGCCCTAAGCCGAGCTTCGCTTTCTTGTAGAGCCAGCTCTGCTTCTTTCTGCTCCGTAATATCTTCGGTAATGCCAACAATACGGATAACCTCTTGCTGTTCGTTCAAGATGGGTCGGCAAGAAGTACGCAGCCAGCGCAGCCTGCCATCCCGATGGAAAAGGCGGTAGGTGATCTGCTGGGCTTCTTGAGTGGCTCGGGCGGCCGCCTGCAGTACCCTTGGCAGATCTTCGAAATGGATCCTGTCTTTCCAGAGATCTGGCTTGCGGCGAAACTCTTCTGCTGTGTAACTCCAGATCTTCTCGCTTTGGGGGCTTTTGTAGAGAGACTGGCTCAAGTCTGCAGAATACACAAAGAAAACCACCGGTACAGCCTCTGCAATTTCTCGGAAGCGGGCTTCGCTCTCTCGCAAAGCCAGTTCCACCTGCTTTTGTTGGGTGATATCGCGGGTACTGGAAACGATCCCTTGCACAGAGGGATCCTCCAAAAGATTGGTGCAGAGGCTCTCCAGCCACACCCACTGGCCATCGGCGTGTTGGGCCCGGTAAATAAAGCTGAGTGTCTCGCCAGGTCGAGCCTTGAGTTGCTCAAGAGCATTAGCAACGTTCTGCCGATCCTCGGGGTGAACCCAATCCAAGGGTACGGCCTCTCCCTGATTGGGAGCACGCCCCAAAATTTTCTCAGCAGCCGGAGGATTTAAGGTATGCAGCAGACCTTGGGCATCGATCCGACACAAAATGTCGTGGCTGTTGTTGAGGAAGGCGCGAAAACGCTCTTCTTGTTCCCACACCTCCTGTTCCAGCCGCTTTTGTTCGGTGATATCTAGGACAATGCCGAGAAGTCCCAAACCTTTAGACTGATCCTGAAGCTTTACAGCGAAGCGATAGGTGTAGCGCTCCTGGCCTTGAATCATTTCCTTACCTTCGAATTGGCAAAACCCTTGCCGCTCTAGATCGGCTAGAACTTGAGAGGTGTACTCCAGCCAGTGGGGATGTTGCTGAGCCACCTCCTCCAGAGAAGTGCCCAGCAGATCGCCAAACCAGGCGCGGTCGGTGGCATTTTGCAAAATTAGCACTCCCTGGGGATCCCTGGCCCACACCGCCAATGGCAGGGCGTCCAACAAGGTGCGCAGTTGGGCTTCCCGCAGCCGCAGGTTTTCTTCCAACTGTTTCTTCTCGGTAATGTCTCGGCCCACCCCGCGAATGAACTGCAAGCGGCCCCGCCGGTCAAAAATGCCTTGGTTGATCCACTCAAACCACCGCACCTGCCCCGCTGCATCCGATACCCTGCCAACTCGGGTGAAGGTAGGCTGCTGAGGGGTGAGCTGGGCTATCTTTTGCTGCGCCTGCTCCTGCTCTTCTGCCAGCAGCACGTCGATCCAGCGCCTGCCCCGCCAATCCCCCAAGATTTTCTGGCAAGCTTCGTTACATTCCACCACCGTCGTATCTGCACGCGCCAGCATGATGACATCGGGAAAACCCACCTGATCCCGCTGCAGCCAGCGCCTTTGCCAGTACATCACCACGGCCAGTGAGGATCCCCAAAGGAGCAGCCAAAGCCATCCGGGCAGAGTGTTCCAGTTGAGTAAGGTAAGCAGGTTGACCAGATCCCAGGAGGCGCTCATGAAGGTTGTCGATTAAGTTAAGTTTAGAGAGTGTCGAGGAGTACACTGCTTTTGGGTAGTATTTCTAACCCAGGATCAAGCACTGTGCCAACAATTCCCCATCTCCCCGAAAAGGAGAGCAAAGTTTGAGTCTACTGGAACGGTGGGGCAGTATCCTCGAAAAGGGGGCTTTCAGCTAGAAATCGCAGGAGCCCCGCACTGTACCCGTAGGGTCAGTGTCGGGAGGAATGCGGAAGTTATGATAGAACCATGACCCACGTCCTGACCGTCCCCTGCAAGCTCAAGGTGTCCCCGTCGCAAGCCGCCAAATTGGACGCGACAATGGATGCCTTTGTGCAGGCGTTGAACTGGGTCAACCAAAACACACCAGAAAAAGTAGTCAACGCAGTCAAACTCCAGTCCCTTTGCTATTACCAGATTCGCGCTCGGTTTGGCTTGTCCAGTAACTTGGCTCAGCAGGTCTGCAGACGGCTGGCCGGTGCCCGTAAAGTTGCCCGACAGAAAAACCGTCCGGTCAAAGCGTTCAAGAGAGGCTTTGCGACCTACGATGCCCGTATCTTTTCGTTTCGCGAGAAAGACTGGACGGTGTCGCTGACCACGGTGGAGGGTCGGGAGCGCTTTGAGCTGGCGATTGGCCGTTACCAGAGAGAACAGTTGGCAGGCTCCAATCCCAAATCTGCCACTCTGGTCAAGCGCAAAGACGGTTCCTACTCCATTCAAATCTGTGTGGAAACGGAACCGTGCCCACCGCAACGCACGGATAGAGTGCTGGGGGTGGATTTGGGAAGGACGGATATTGCCCATACGTCAGAAGGGGATAACTGGAATGGACAGCAGTTGAACCGAATCCGAGACCACTACTCCAAGCTGAGGGCGGTACTCCAACGTAAAGCCAGTAAGGGCACCCGCAGTTCGCGGCGCAGATGCAGAGAACTGTTGCAACGGCTGTCTGGCAAGGAGAGACGCTTTCAAACGTGGGTCAATCATCGCATCTCCAAAGCTATTGTCTCTAGGGCAAAAGCTACCAACAGCGCTATTGCTCTGGAAGACCTGACAGGGATCCGGGAAAGGGTCAATCAACAGCCGCGCAGCAAAGCCGAGCGGCGCAGGGCCAACAGTTGGGCGTTCTACCAACTACGTCAGTTTCTGGAATACAAGGCGAGGGTTGCAGGGGTTTCTCTGATTCTTGTTCCGCCTGCTTATACCTCGCAGACCTGTCACCGGTGTTTGCACATCCATCCCGACCCTGCGCAATCCTATCGCAGTGGAAAGAAGTTTAAGTGTGGGCACTGTGGATGGGAAGGAGATGCGGACTTGAATGGTGCAAACGTAATTGCGCTCTTGGGGGCTGCCGTAAACCAGCCTGGAGGTCCGGGCTTGTTTTGTTCTCTGGTAGAGCAGAGCAGGCCCAGGGCTACTGAAAGCCCGCTCCGTACCGCTTAGCGGTCGGAGCCGGGTAGTTTACGGTGAAGAGTTGTTTCTTAGATTTCCTGAGTGTTCGGATAGATAGTTCTGAATCCAGCGCACCAGCCGCTGAGAGAGCACGAAAGCTTCTGGTTCGTCCCCTTTGATGCCGACTTGGCTGCTAAAGCAGGCGATGACCTCCTCGTTCAGCTCCGGTTTAGAAGGATCGCTGCGAAACTGCAGCCGCACTTGGCTTTGGACCTGAAAACTCTCTTGAGCTTGGTTATCCAAAACTTCCTGACCCACTCGATGCAGCCGCACTCCTTGCAACTGAGCCAAGGGATAGGAAAACACCTGCTGCCGCCAAAAGCCCCAAGGGCCACCCAGCCGGGTCAAGGTCACCCGTTGGCTTTGGCAATCTAGATTCAGGATCTGCCCCAACCCCCAAGGGATCCCAGCCCACAGGCCCATCCCCACAGCCACCAACCCCCACAGCGGCGAACGGGCCCACAGTTGGGATCCCAAAATTAGCAGCACCAAGCCCCCTGCCGCCCGCCAAGCCAGTTGCTGGGAAGTGAACCGTTGTAGGGCAATGCGCAGCCGTTTGGGATTGCGCTCCAGAACCTGCGGATAGACCGGTGCCATGAAATGGGATCCCACTGCTTAGGCTAGCTTAACAGGGGTTGCTTTTCCCTAGGCGCTGAAGGCGTCTTATCCGTACATTGCGTTGGTGAAAAACTACAACTCCGGCTCGGCAAAAAACTCTGATAAATCCAGCGCAAATCCAGGGATCACCTCTCCACCTTCCAGGATGTCGCCGGGTTTCTTCAATGCTTCAGGCTCAGGCCGGCGATAGACCAGAACGTATTTCTCTTCAGGATGAATGATCCAGACCAGCCGGGATCCATTCTCAAAATACTCAACGAGCCTATCATGGATCTCTCCAACGGTGTTGGCATCGGAGAGAACTTCTACAGCCAAGTCTGGGGATCCCTCAATATAACCCCTTGGGATCCCGCCCAGAGATTGCAGTCGTTCTTTGGAAAAAAAAGAACAATCCGGAGAGCGGCGATTACCGGATTTCATTTTGAAGGAAGTATCGGAATCGAAGGTAAATCCAATCCTTTGACTGCGAACGTACGAGCCTAGAATGATGTGAATCAAACTTACGTAGTACCCATGCTTTGCGCCTGCCGAGCCCACAGTAACCAGTTCTCCGTTCACAACCTCATAGCGATTGCCATCCTCCGGTAAAGCCATAAACTCTTCGTCAGTCCAAATTTTTCGAGAAGCTGCCGGAGAACTATCAGCAGGTGCCTCGGCCAATTTTTCTCTTTCCAAAACCTCGACCATCATGACCTCCGCAATGAAAAACGGCTAAACCAACCAAGGGAGCCGGTCTGGGGTCAACACATCGTAAACTACCCGACCCTGACTGCTTCGCAGTACAGGGCGGGCTTTCGGTAGCCCTGCAGTTGGCAAGCCAACCACGAACCTCTAGGCTGGTTTA
>NZ_JBSSAH010000058.1:0-13059 GCF_054058415.1 Thermostichus sp. MS-CIW-38
GGGCTTGTTTTGTTCTCTGGTAGAGCAGAACAGGCTCAGGGCTACTGAAAGCCCGCTCCGTACCGCTTAGCGGTCGGAGCCGGGTAGTTTACCTCTACACCCCTCGGAAAGAAGCGCTATCATAGAAGTCCGTCGAATAAACTCCCTTCGTA
This sequence comes from Thermostichus sp. MS-CIW-38, assembly GCF_054058415.1. Taxonomy (NCBI): domain Bacteria; kingdom Bacillati; phylum Cyanobacteriota; class Cyanophyceae; order Thermostichales; family Thermostichaceae; genus Thermostichus; species Thermostichus sp. MS-CIW-38. The sequence continues at coordinate 153 of NZ_JBSSAH010000058.1, forward strand.
AAACCTCGCGAGGCAGATCGGATGGATTGGGTAGAAAAGGTGCTGGAAAAGATCCGGGAATGGGTGGAACGTGTGATCGACACCCTGCTGGGGAACCCCCAGCCTCAACCTGCTCCCATTCCGGTAGAAGATGGATCCCATCGTCGTCGTTAATCCGACTGCCATTGCCCCCGGCGGCGAGCCTCTCAGCCTCTTGGTACTGCATGGCCCCAACCTCAACCTGCTGGGGGTGCGAGAGGTGGGCATCTACGGCTCAGTATCCCTAGAGCAGATCGATCAGGCTCTGCATCGGCAGGCAGAAATGCTAGGGGCGAAGCTGGAGATTCTCCAGTCCAACCATGAGGGGGTGCTCATCGATGCCATTCACCGTGCCCGCCAGCAGCATGTCGGCATTCTGATCAACCCCGGCGCCTATACCCACACCAGCATTGCTCTCCGAGATGCCATTGCAGCCGTAGGATTGCCCACTGTGGAAGTCCACCTAAGCAACATCCATCGCCGCGAGCCCTTCCGCCAGCACTCTTACATCGCCGCCGTAGCGATTGGGCAAATCAGTGGTTTTGGGGCGCAAAGCTACCTGTTGGGGCTACAGGCTCTGGTGCAACACCTGCGCCTGCAATCTGTGTAGGATCTGTGTAGGTGCCCTCAGCTCTCCAGGAACTCCTGCACGGCTGTGCGAATAAAAGCTTCATCCTCGGGGTTTTGATGAGGATTACCGGCCCGGTGCCCCCAAATGGAGGGGATGATCTTGTAAACCGCGTTCGGGATCCATTCTGCCTCAGCCCGACAATCTTCTGGGGTGAAGTACAAATCCGTCTGGGCGGGCATCACCAATGTTTGGGCCTGAATTGCCCTCAAAGCAGCCCGATAATCTCCCCGGTGAATGGGGTTGTCGCTGATATCGCAGCGGATCCAAGTTTCGATCATCGATAGCAAATTCTGCGGATCCCGGCGGCGGTAATTGGCCTCCCAGCCTCGCTCTAGATAATCTTCGAGAGAGGCATACCCCAAGGATTCATAGCATTTTTGGTTGAAAAAAGGTTGGGAAACAGCCCAACTGGCGTAGATGTGGGCAAAAGCTCGCAGACCCCGCTCTGGGACACCCGTAAATCGACGACCGTTCCAGGCGGGATCGGCAGTTAGGGCTGAGCGCAAACTCTCCAGAAAAACCCGATTGTGAACTGTGGTCTTGGCGGTGCCACAGAGGGCTACGATCCGTTCCACCCGCTCAGGAAACAGGGATCCCCAGTGATAGGCTTGCTGAGCCCCCATCGACCAGCCGTAGATCAGGCGGATGCGTTCGATCCCAAAGTGTTGGCGAATCAGGCTCTCCTGCAGGCGCACATTGTCCCAGTGGCTAAACCAGAAGCCATCTTCCCGCAAGCCACAGGCTGGATCGTTACTGGGGGAAGTGGAAAGGCCATTGCCCAGCATATTGGGAATGAGGATAAACCACCGCTGCGGGTTGAGGATGCCGTCGGGACGAATCAGCCACTCCAGGTCGGGATGCTGAGCCCCATAGGAGGTGGGGTAGAGGATCAGGTTGTCTTTTCGGGGGGAAAGAGTCCCGTAGGTGGCGTAGGCGAGCGTGATTTGGGGCAGTTGGATCCCGCACTGTAGCTGAAAATCGTTCAGGCTCCAGGTGTAGTGAGTCATGCCTGAAATTGTTCAATCACCTGACGATGAACCCGCACATACCCCTGCCCTAGATGAGCCAGATGGGGCTTGAGGTATTGATGGGCATCGGCCAAAGCATGAAATGGAATGGAGGGGTAAAGGTGATGCTCAGCATGGTAAGGCATATTCCACATCAAAAAGCGGATCGGCCAAAGGGTAAGGGTGGTGCGGGTATTGGAGAAGGGATCCTCGGTTTGGCTACAGCCCGTGTGCTCTGCCAGCAAAATGAAGCGCAAGAGCGGCTGCCCTACCGCCAAAGGCAACAGCCACAGCCACACTATCCAGGGATCCCCCAGCAGAAGGGAGAGCAAGCTCCCAAGGCCGTAGACCCCTAGCTGCAACCGCACCGAACGAATGACCTCTTGGCGGGCCGATTCAGGAATGTAGGGATAGCCTTGCAACTGGCCGCTGGCTATGCGGATGTAGGTCTTCACCTTGCCGATCCACCAAGTCAAGCCGCTCAGCTCGAGCAAATACTCCGGCCAGCTCTGGGGTTTGGGATCCTCCAGCTCCGGATCCTTGCCCGGAATCTGGGTATAGCGGTGGTGCCATTTGTGGTATCGGCGATAAAAAGTGCTGTTGTAAAACGAAAGCAAGCCCGCCACCCAGGCTACCCCGTCATTCAGTTTTGGGCTGGCAAAAGCGGTGCGGTGTACACATTCGTGCAAGGCAGCAAACATCGTCGCCAAACTGGCCCCGTAAACCACCAGCGCCGGCAGGGCAATCCAGCCACTGACACCTTTCTGGGTCACCCACAGGCTGCCACTCACCGCCATCACCGCCAAATGTCCCAAAAGCTGCCGGAGCCCGGCTGAATTGGAGCGGACATTCAGTTGTCTGAGGCGCTCGCTCGGGATCAACCGTTGCGGATCCGGCAAAATCGGTGTTGTCTCGACAGCCATGGCCTGTTCTTGTGAGCTACGAGAATGGATAGAAGTTATCCAATATCAAACCGAGGCCAGACCTTTCCGCCTGTGTCCAAGACAACAAAACCCTGGACCAAACTCCTAACCATGACTGCGGGGATCCGGCTGATTGGGGAGGATAGGCCCGCTCCGCTCCAGCGCAGACACCGGCCCGATGTTGGTCAACTGCAGGGGCTGTCCGGTTGCCAGAGCCAACACATTGGCCCGCAAAATCGGCGGCGGCTGTTCGCCAATCGCCGATCCCAGCACTTCTCCCTGCCGATCCAAAAACAGAAAATGGGGGATGCCGTTCACCCGGTAGCGGCTCAGCTCCGGCAGCCACTTGGGATTATCCACATTGAGCATGACAAAGTTGACTTGATCGGCAAATTCCTGTTTCAGGCTGGCCAGGAGGGGTGCCATGGCACGACAGGTGCTGCACCAATCGGCATAAAACTCCACCAAAGAAGGTTTGCCATTGGCCTGAGCTTGCTCCCAAGGTATGGCCTCTTGGGCTAGAGCCTCTAAGTTGCTGCCCGCCTGACGCCCTTGGTTAGCCAAAAACAGTCCTGCTGCCAAGAGCACAGCTACTGCGGCAACCAGCCCGTTGCGCAACCGTTTTGCCCAGTCTTCCTTCATCTTTCCTCACCTTGCTAGGCGCTGGATCTGACCTCAGCCCTCGCCTTCACTGTTTTAGCATCCCACCCTGTCCCACCGGTTCCGGCCAGAACCGGGTCTATGCCATCCCACGATCTTGGGCCGGGATCCCGGCTGGAGAAGAGGGCCAGGTGAGCGATAATGGGTGCGGCGTTTGCACCGATGGCTCAGCGATGCGCATCTCCTTGAAGTGGCTGCGAGAACTGGTGGATTTCCAACTTTCACCCGAAGAACTGGGGGAGGCCCTCACCCTGGCGGGGTTTGAAGTGGAAGAGATTGAAGATCGCCGCACCTGGGCAGAGGGGGTGGTTTTGGGCAAGATCCTGGCTGCCGAGCCTCACCCCAACGCCGACAAGCTGCAGGTTTGCCAGGTGGATTTGGGATCCAATCGGCCTGCCACCATTGTCTGTGGAGCTGCCAACGCCCGCGCCGGGATCCTGGTAGCAGTGGCCACGCCCGGCACCCATTTGCCCGCCCTCTCCCTCACCATTGCCAAAGCCGACAAGCGGGGGGTGATCTCGGAGGGCATGATCTGCTCTCTGGCCGAGCTGGGGCTGGAGAAATCTTCCGAAGGGATCCACGAATTCCCGCCCGACTTGGATCTGGAGGTTCATCCGCTTGGCTCTGATGTGCGCCCCCTTCTAGGCTTGGACGATGTGGTGCTGGATCTCACTTCCACCGCCAACCGGGCCGATGCCCTGAGCATGGTGGGGATCGCCCGCGAAGTGGCTGCCCTCACCCGCAACCCGCTGCGCCTGCCCCCCGTCCAGCCTCTTCAGGCCAAGCCCATCCCCAACTTTCAGTTGCGCATTGCCGACGCCAAAGCCTGCCCCGCCTACAGTGGCGTGTTGATCGAAGGGGTGAAAGTCGGCCCTTCCCCCGACTGGCTAAAACACCGACTGGCCGCCGCCGGCATGCGCTCCATCAACAACGTAGTGGATATTACCAATCTGATCCTGCTGGAATGGGGCCAGCCTTTGCACGCCTTCGACTGGGATCGCCTGCTCCAGGTCATGGGCAAGAAAAAACCCACCATCGAGGTGCGCTTGGCCCAGCCGGGAGAAACCTTAAAGACCTTGGACGGCCAAACCCGCACCTTGCAAGCCGATAGCCATCTCATTGTGGCCGGCAGCCAACCGGTAGCCCTGGCCGGGGTCATGGGAGGGGAAGAAACCGAGGTCGGCTCGACCACCACCCGCATTTTCTTGGAAGCAGCCGTATTCGATCCGGCGGTGACGCGGCGCTCGGCCCGGTCTCAAGGTCTGCGCACCGAGGCTTCCACCCGCTATGAGCGAGGGGTTAACTTTGCCACCCTCGATCAGGCCCGAGATCGGGCGGTGCAGTTGATCCTGGAACTGGCAGGGGGAGCAGTGGCCGGCCTCACCACCTTTGACCAGCGGCCCCCCCTGGAACGCAGCCTGAAATTGCGGCTGTCGCGGCTGATCGATGTGTTGGGGGACGAGGTGCAGGCGGCGGATGTGGAAGAGATCCTGTCTGCCTTGGGCTTTCAGCTCTCCCGTTGCGAAGAGGCCAGTTCCCAGGATGCTCTCTCCCCCGCTACAGAAACGGCAACTGTGGCCCGCTGCGTCTGGCAGGTCGCCGTTCCCCCCTATCGCCTGCGGGACATTGAGCGGGAGATCGACCTCATCGAGGAGTTTGCCCGTCTCTACGGCTATGACCGCTTCTCGGAAACCCTACCCACCGAGCCGCAGGTGGGATCCCTTTCGGCGCGGGAAACGTTCACCCGCCAGATCCGAGAAGTGCTGCGCGGCATTGGCCTGACAGAGGTATATCACATCTCCCTCTGCCCAGCGGAGGAGGATGGATCTTTGGTGAGGATTGCCAATCCACTTTCGCCGGAATATTCAGCCGTGCGCAATGCGCTACTTCCCGGCCTGGTGGAGGCCTTCCGCTTCAACTGGGATCAAGGCAACGGCCCGCTCCAAGCCTTTGAAATCGGTCGTGTTTTTGCCCATGCCCTTCCCCCCAACCCCCACCCTTACCGGGAAGCTGAGCATATCGGCGGTATCTTGGGCGGGGATCCCAATCCCCACGATTGGCAGCACCGCAACCGACCCATGGACTGGTTCGAGGCCAAGGGGCTGCTGGTCTCCGCTCTGGAGCGGCTGGGATTTGGCCCGGAGTTTCGTCTGGATCCCCCTGAAGAGCAATCGCCGCTGCTGCACCCCGGTCGCCAGGCCAGTTTGTGGATTGAGGGATCCCGCATCGGTTTGTTCGGGCAACTGCACCCCCGCCTCTGTCAGGAAAAGGGGCTGCCAGATCAGGTCTATGGGTTTGAGCTGCAGTTGGATCCCTTGCTGGAAAGCCTGGAGAGACGGGGCATTGTGCAATTTGTCCCCTTTTCGCCCTTTCCTGCTGCCGATCGGGATATCGCCTTCTTTGCGCCACTCGACCTTGCCGTTGGTGAGATCGAGAAGGTTATCCGTCGAGCGGGCGGAGAACTTCTCCAATCGGTGCAGCTTTTCGACGAGTACCGGGGCCAAGGAGTACCTGCAGGGCAGCGCAGCCTTGCCTTCCGCCTAGTGTACCGCGCTCCCGATCGCACCCTCACGGATGCGGAGGTAGAAGCTCTGCAAAACCAGGTGAGGGCGCAGTTGGCAACACAATTTCCGGTGACCTTGCGCAGCTAGCCGACCCCTCTGTAGCTACTATAACATCCTCCCGGCGCTCTTCCTGTGGACAGGGCGCGGGACTGATTGCCCCTGCACCCCGTTAGCTACACCGCTGGGAAGCCCCGCTCTCTATTAGGGGCTAGTGACTAGTGACTAGTGGCTAGACACTATCCAGGGTGAGAGTCGGGATGAAAGGCGGGGACATGATGTTTTGTCCTTGACTGGTGCCATAAACATAAAAAGTAGCGGGGTTTTATACACTGCCGCTATAAACATCAAGTACAGGGTGGTGGGGCATCCCGTCCTTTTCGCGCTAGCAGCGCGGAGCGCTAACCGGAGTCACTGTTCGCGTCAGCGGGACGGAGTCCTTGAAGCCCGCACTCTCTCGCTTTAGCGGCGCGGAGCGCTTTGCATCAGCATGAGTGCGGGAGTATGTCACTTAAACCAGAAGCAGATCTCAGCTTTTGCCCAGCTTCAGCATCTGATCCACCACCCCTAGGGTTTCTTCGTAGAGGTAGTCGGGGCCAAGCCGCTGCAACTCGGCAGCCAGCAGGGTGTCGAGGGAATCCTGCTCCAGGGGAGCCACCTGGCGAACCACACATCTCTGAGCGCCCCCCATGGCTTCCATGCGCATACACCCTGTGATTTCGGAGCACAGCACAGTACAGGCGTCGGCTTCTTGGTTGCTGGAGGTGAGGCGCAGCCCGATGAGATCCCCCGGCTGGCTGATTTCCGAGGCCAAGGGCACAGCGGCCAGTTCTGCCATCACCTCGCCGCCCATTTGGGTTTGAAAGCGGATGCGGTCAATCTTGTAATCGTGTTCTTGAGCCTGAACCCGCTCTGTGGGAGTCCATCCCAGGCGACCGGCCAGCCAGCCCAGGAAGAGGAACGCCTGGCAGGGATTGCCGGCTTTGTAGTCGAGGTTCACGCGATCTACGAGGTATAGGGACTCCCGCCGGTCGGGAGGGTCAAAGGCTTGGGCGGTGAGTTCCTGCCAAGGCAGCAGCCGCCGCCAGTTGAGATCCCCACAGTGGCGCCCCTCACCCACCAAGAGGTGGATTTCCTGCAGATCTTCTTCTGGATTGACAAAGCCCCGTGAATCGACAATGACCCGATTGCTCAGGGCCACCAATTTTTGAAACAGCAAGCTGTTCAGATCCAGATCCCCCTGCCACCACAAAAAGGTGGGCAAGTTGGGGATCAGCAGCGAGGCGACCGTGCTGCAGGCCCGCACAAAGGCCGATTCGGGCGCTTTCAGGGTGATGTATTCGCAACAGACCAACGAGCTGCGCTGCTCACGGGTCACCGGACAGTAGGCGGCCACCTGGGCCTCGATGGCGTCGTCTGCGGATCCCTCCCGTTTGGCTCGCAGGTCAATGACGCGACAGGGGTTCTGGGTGGCGATGGCTTCGACGGTGGGGGAAGGCAGCAACAGCGCATCGTCCAGAGATTCGTACACCACCAGGGTAAAGGTGGCAGCGCGGGCGGCAACGCTCTCTCCTTTGGAAGACCAGATCTTGTTCAGCTCCTGCTCAATATCTTCGATGGAGACATCTTTCGGGGTTTGTAGGGGCAGGACGGCAGCAGATTGATCCATAGTCTCCTCCTGGAGTGGACTCTTGCTCGATTCTAGGCAGGCGGGTCGGCTGGCCGGGAAGGGCTTAAGGCGAGGTACAGATTGACCAACTCAAGCCTGCTCTCCGCACTTGCTCCAGGAAACTCGAGGCTCAAGCAGGCCGAGGCTGGATGTTCAGCTCCAAGGGGCGGGCGGGATCCCCTGTCAACAGGACTCCGCGGCCATTGGCGTGTAGGTGCCGCACAATCCAGTACAGGGTTTCTATGCGCTCCGGGCAGCCCAGTTTCTCTGCCAGTTGGGGCAAAGTCAGGGATCCCTGCTGCTCCTGCACCGTCTCTAGCAATCGCCGTTGCAGCTCCAAGACGGCGCTGGCGGCTTTTTTGCCTGCTTCCACCCCCGGTTGATGGTAGGCGTTGATCTGGATTAGGGAGGCATAGAGGCCCACGGCTCGTTCGTAGAGGGCAATCAAGGCCCCCACCGAGCGGGCATCTACCCGTGGCAGCGTCACGGTAATGGAGTCGCGACCGTTTTCGTAGAGAGCCTGGCGGGTGCCCCGCAGCAGGCCGTTCAGGTAGTCGCCACTGGTCACCTGCGGCTCCACGAAGGGGGAAGGGATCCCGGGCTCCCGATCCTGAAGCACCTCGATGAAGGTGACAAAGAAGTTGTTCAAGCCATCCCGCAACTGCTGGACGTAGGCATGTTGGTCGGTGGTGCCCTTGTTGCCGTAAACGGCGATGCCCTGCTCCACACGGTTGCCGTTTAGATCGTGGGATTTGCCCAGGGATTCCATCACCAACTGTTGTAAGTAACGGCTAAACAGCAGCAGGCGATCCTTGTAGGGCAAAACCACCATGTCCTTGCGCCCTTGCCCTTGACCGACGATGTACCAGGCCATGGCCAGCAGAGCGGCGGGATTGCGCTCCAGGTGGGGCAGGCGGGTGGCCTCATCCATGGTGGCTGCCCCGGCCAGCAAAGCCCGGATATCAATGCCCTGCAACGCTGCCGGCAACAGGCCCACCGGGGACGTTTCGGAGGTGCGCCCCCCCACCCAGTCGAAGATGGGGAAGACCTCCAACCACCCCTCCTGCCGCGCCTGCTGCTCCAATTGGCTGCCGGGGCCGGTGATGGCCACCGCATGGGCAGAAAAAGGGATCCCGGCTTTTTGGTAGGCCAGCTTCACCTCCACCAAGCCATTGCGGGGCTCTGGGGTGCTGCCGGATTTGGAGGTGGTGATCACCAGGGTTTGCCCCAGTTGGTCTGCCAGCCGCCCCAGCACCCGGTCAAACCCGTCGGGATCCGTGTTGTCGATGAAGTGGATGTTCAGGGGGGGGTGCAGCGGAGCCAGGGCCTCCGCCACAAATTGCGGCCCCAGAGCTGAGCCGCCAATGCCGATGCAGAGCAGCTCGGTGAACCGTCCCCCCCCGCTGGCCGGGATGGTTCCGCGATGGATCTTTTCGGCAAAGGTTTCCACTCGCTCAATGGAATCCTGAATGGCCTGCCGGATTTCAGGGGTGGGAGCCAGCTCGGGCGCCCGCAGCCAATAGTGGCCCACCTGGCGGCCTTCGTCGGGGTTGGCAATGGCCCCGGCTTCCAAAGCCTGCATATCGGCAAAAGCCTGGGCAAAGCGAGGCCGTAGCGCTTCCACCTGAGGGGGAGTGAAACGGATGCGGCTGATATCGACGAAAATCTCCAGGCCGGGATGGTAGTAAAGCCAATCGCAGTAGCGCTGCCAGAGTTGGAGGCTGTCCATGGGATCCCTTTTGCCGAAATCCCTAACCAGCTTACCAAACTCTTTCTTACTCCCAGCCGAGGGTTGTGCGCTCCAGCCAGGACTGATCCAAACTGATGAGTGCCTCTTTGACCCCCACACCGGTCTCAGGGTGACGCCAGTCGGGAGCGATCTCCCCCAAGGGAGCTAAGACAAAAGCACGTTCCATCATGCGGGGGTGGGGCAACGTCAGCTCAGGGCTGTTCAGGATGCGGCTGCCCATGGCCAGCAGATCCAAATCCAGGGTTCTGGCCTCCCAGCGGATGCGCCGCACCCGTCCTGCCTCCTGCTCGATGGCCAGCAGCGCCCTTAGTAACTCCAGGGGAGACCGGTAGGGGGGAAAGGGATCCAACGCCACCACTGCGTTAAGGTAGTCAGGCTGTCCGGGTGGCCCCCCTTGGGCTGGGCTGCGGTAGAGACTGGAACAGGCCACCACCTCTCCCAACCGGCGCAACTTCTGCACAGCCAGGCGCAACTGCTGCAGCGGATCCCCCAAGTTGCTTCCCAGGGCAATGTAGGCCAGGTCGGGATTCATACAGATCGGCGACGGTCGATCTCTACGTAAACATCATCGAACAGCCCCGGCAGGGGAGCTTGGGGCTTGTGAACCCGCACGGTCAGGGCCTCCAGCTGGGGATAGCTCTGCCACAGCCGCTCTGCAATCTGGTCTGCCAAGGTCTCGATCAAGCGGCGGCGCTGGCCGGTCACCTCTTGCCGCACCATCTCATACACTTGGGCATAGTCCACTGTGCCAGAGAGGTCATCCTGGATCTGGGCCAGGGAAAGCTGCATCTCCACATCCACCACAAAGCGCCCACCCAAAACCGCTTCCTCCGGGCAGTGGCCGTGGTAAGCATGAAAGACGAGGCCCTGGAGCACCAGCCTACCCTGCATCATGGTGCAGAGCTTCCCAAGTGGCGAGGGCGGAAACATGAGCCAGCACGTTGTGAACCCGTACCAGGGCAGCCCCCCGGCTGGCTGCAAACAGGTGCACGGCCACGCTGGCGCTGTCTCGCTCGCTGGGCACGGCAATGCCGGAAAGCTTACCCACAAAACTTTTGCGGGAGGCCCCCACCAAGACCGGGTAGCCGTAGGCCACCAGCCGCGGTAGGGCTTTGAGCAGGGTTACATTCTGCTCGGCAGTTTTGGCAAAGCCTAAGCCCGGATCCAAAACAACGCTGGGCACGCCCGCCACCAGAGCCCGCTCCGCCTGTTCCCTGAGGAAACCGAAAACCTCCCCCTCCAGGTCAGCATAGTCGGTCTGCTGCTGCATGGTGCGCGGCTCTCCCCGCATGTGCATGATCACCGCCGGCACCCCCTTTTCGGCACAGACCTGTATCATTTGGGGATCCCGCAGCCCGCTGACATCGTTGATGATGTGCGCCCCGGCAGCCAAAGCCGCAGCCGCCACCTCCGTTCTGCGCGTATCGACGCTGATGGGGATCCCGGATCCCTGCAAAGCTCGAATTACCGGCAAAACCCGGTCGCATTCCACTTCTACCGGCACCGGATCTGCCCCTGGGCGGGTGGACTCGCCGCCAACATCCACCATCAAGGCCCCTGCCGCCGCCATGGCCTCGGCTGCCTGCACGGCTGCTTCTGGGGATCCCCACTGGCCGCCATCGCTGAAGCTGTCGGGGGTAACGTTTAGCACCCCCATCACCCCAACGCCCCGCCAAGAAAGACGGTAGCCCTCTGGCGTCTGTTCTGCCCCAGGCAGAGGACGTCGGGAGATCAAGCTGGTAACACCCATAACCGCTGCAGGCTGCCGTGTTGCAAAAGCAGGGGGAAAAGTCTCCCACTGCCTAGGATGGTATTGCCGTCAATCCCAAGGCTGGCGCAAGCCCAACAGGATTCTACAAAATTTTTTACAACGTCCTTACAGAGCCACGATTGGTGAAAGGCTGCCCCTGCCGGCTCAAGCGCAAGGAATGGCCCCCGCCGACAGAGGAAGCTCTCCCGCTCTGGCTAGAACATGATGTCGTCTTCGGAACGACCCCAGATGCACCAAATGATAGAGGCAAAGATTGCCATGTAAACCCAGGCCATCGGGCCGTATTGCAGCAGATCCATCAATACATCCCTAAAACATTTGTTTATCTAGTCCAATTATTGTGATGTTTCGTTACAGCGTCAACCGTTTTCTTAGGAAAAGGCCCCCTCTCAGACCCAGCCGGAGCTGCGCTGGGATCCCTTGTCCAGGGCGGGTTAAGTCTTTTTGCCTAAAGACAGGGAGCAAGTCTTCAGTTTCTGAGAAAACCCAGCTTGCCTGAGAGATGCAGGAGGATAGGGAACTAGACATTGAAGCGGAAGTGCATCACGTCCCCTTCCTGGACGACGTAGTCTTTGCCTTCGCTGCGCAGCAGGCCCTTTTCTTTGGCGGCATTCAGGGATCCCGCCGCCACCAGATCGGCATAGGCCACCGTCTCGGCCCGGATGAAGCCCCGCTCAAAATCGGAGTGGATCACCCCGGCTGCCTGAGGGGCTGTGGCGCCGACTGGAATCGTCCAAGCGCGGGTTTCTTTGGGGCCAGAGGTAAAGTAGGTGCGCAAGCCCAACAGCTCGTAGGTGGCTCGGATGAGAGATTTCAGCCCGCCCTCTTTTACCCCTAACGAATCCAGATAGGCCTGTCGCTCGTCGGGGGGCAGCTCCACCAGTTCCGCCTCCACCTGGGCTGAGACCACCACCACACCTGCCCCTTCCGCCTCGGCAAATTGCCGCACCTGCTCCACCCAGGCATTGCCGCTGGCCAGATCCGTTTCCGCCACATTGGCGGCGTAGATGACTTTTTTGCGGGTGAGCAGCCCCAACCCTTTGATCAACTGCTCTTCTTCTGGGCTGAGGGGTACCAGGCGAGCCGGCTTGCCCTCGTCCAAGGCAGCCTGTAATTGTTCCAGAGCCTGCAACTCCAGTTGGGCGGTTTTGTCGGACTTGGCCTGCTTGCGCACCCGCTCTATGCGCCGCTCGATCTGGGCCAAATCCGCCAAGGCTAGCTCCAAGTTGATCACCCCGATATCCCGCAAGGGATCCACCGAACCCGCCACATGCACAATGTTCTCGTCTTGGAAGCAGCGCACCACGTGCACCACGGCGTCCACCTGGCGAATGTGGGAGAGAAACTGGTTGCCCAGACCCTCCCCCTTGCTGGCTCCAGCCACCAGCCCGGCAATATCCACAAACTCGATTTGGCTGGGGATGATCTCGGCAGAACCGCTGATCTTGGCCAGCACCTGCAAGCGCTCGTCGGGCACCGCCACCCGCCCCACATTCGGCTCAATGGTGCAGAAGGGAAAGTTGGCCGCCTCGGCTTTGGCATTTTCACAGAGGGCGTTGAACAAGGTAGATTTGCCTACGTTGGGCAGGCCGACAATTCCAGCTCTCAACATCCAGATCTTGGGGAAAAAGCCAAAAACCAGGGTAACGGGATCCCTTGCCCAGCGGAAAGATCCCTACTCTGACGTTAGCATTTGCCGCCCCTTTCCCAACCGGTGGATCCGCTCCCAAGCGCTCCGCGCCGCCAACGCCACCACCCTCGGCTCCTCTCCCAAGAGAACTGTATTTTTTGTCAGCTGCACAGTGTTGGGCAGCTGAGGTCTTTTGACATCCTCCCCGGCCTTTAGGCCGGAGATTCCTACCACGCTGCGCATGGATGGCTCCTTGCGCAGTCGTCTCGGCGGGTTCCTGCTTCCGA
>NZ_JBSSAH010000059.1:0-11033 GCF_054058415.1 Thermostichus sp. MS-CIW-38
CTTCTGCCATTTGTTTTCATCTAAAAAAACCAACTTCATCCTCTTTCCTCTATAAATCATTCTCTCTATCCTAACATAAGATCAACACGACCTAGCAAAGACATTGGGGAATACAAGCAGGTTCCTTAAACTTTGTAAATTCTTGTGAATTCCAGCTCAATTCCAGCTTTTTCCTTTGCTTGATCATGTAGCGGGGCTTGGCTTCCTAGAAGGGCAAGAATTAGAGACGGGAGAAAATCCGCCGCTCAAATTTCAGCCCCAGCCAGATTACCCCGATCCCACAGGCCACCAACACCGCCGACTTGGCCAACAGGCCGGTTGGGTACTCGAAAAAGCGGGTCAGCACCACCAGGGTTAGCCCCAACAGTCCCTGCCAGAAGCGCCCCCGCCGCCCTTGCTGTAGCCCTTCCCAGCAGAGCACTGCTGACAGCCCCAGCAACAGCAAGGTCACTATCCAGGGGGCAAAGAGGACCAAGGCTGCTCCTGCCGTCACGTTCAAAGGCACAGCGCTGCCGATCCCCAGCAAAAGCGCCAAGGCAACCAGAGAAATCAGAACAGCAGCATCCTTCAGCCAAGACGAAACGGGCTGGGATCCCTTCTCCTGCCAACCCTGCCACCAGCCCCAGCCCGCCAGCAGCAGCAACCCCACTGCCGACAAGCTCGCCCAGGGATCCCCAACGTTCCAGAGGGGATCCTCGGAAAGATCGACCCACGTCCCGACAAAGCTCCAGACATAGAGCAGGACACCCAACCCCAGCAGAGCCAAGTTCTGGGCTGTCGGGGCCAAATCCAAGCCTTGCTCCAGCTCGCCGGGAAGCTCTGGATCCCTTCCTTCAGTTAAAACCCGGCTTAGCCAAGGCTTATGGCGTTGGTGCCACAGACCCAACCCCCACACAACTGCAACACCAAGCAGATGCAAAAGGGTTAAACCTTGGAAAGAGCTGCCCAAACGCTCGGCCAGCCCTTGCAACGCCAGGCCAAAGTTCACCACGGCCAGGGCAAAAACCCAGCGAGAGCAACACCAATAGGCCAGAGGAACCAGCAGGCCCAGGGTCAACCAAGGATAGAGGAAGTTGACAGTCCCCCAATCCACGAAGTCGGCTACCATCCCCAAGCCCAGCAGAAGGCAGGCCAGTACACCACTGGGGCTGTGACGCAAGCCGTAGGCCATAGCCAAACTGCCCATCCCCCAGGCCCAAAACAAGCCTGCCGCGGATCCGCCAAGCTGAACCCACTGGGCCATCAGGCCAATACAGGCTCCCAGGGTCAGTTCACCGGCTATCAGCAGGGCGCTACCCAGACGCTGGGATCCCTGCTGCCAAACCTGGAAGCCAGCCACCTGCAGCCCTACCATGAGGGCCAAGCACCCCCAGGCTCTGGCCCAGCGGGGAATGGCAGCCCAGTTGGCCGCCACAAAGGAGATCACCCCTAGGCCCACCAGAACTGCGCCAAACAGCAGCAGCACCAGGGCAAATCGCCCGCCGGCTGAGCGTTGCAAACTCTCCAGTTGGTAATACGCCCGCAGCCGATCCCGCTGCTCAGGTTCAATCAACTCCTGCTCCACCCAGGCATCCAGCAGGTTGGCCAGTTGGCGGCGGAAACGCTCGCCGGGGTAGGGGGGGCGGGGAGAGGTCATGGCGGGATCCCGACAAGCGAAAGGAGGCTCGGGCGTTAAAGGAGTGGGATCGCTGAGGCGATTATAGTCCCTCACCCCTGGCTCCTCTCCCTCTAGGAGAGAAGGAATTGGGATCCCACTGCCTGAAGCACCCGCTGCAACACCTCCTGGTAGCCAGCTACTGGATCCCCCAGATCAAAGCGAAAGAGATCTTTATCCAGCACCCGCGGCTCAGATCCCCCCCGATCCCAAAGACGGCAGGTATCGGGGCTAATCTCGTCGGCTAGCAGGATCTCTCCCTTCTCGTCCAGGCCAAACTCCAGCTTAAAGTCCACCAACTCTAGGCGGCAGCTTCGCCAGAAAGCCTGCAGATGGTTGTTGATGGCCAAAGCCAGGGATCCCAAGCGCTCCACCTGCTCCGGCGTGGCCAACTGCAATAGGCGGATGTGATCTGGGGTCACCAAGGGATCCCCCAAGGCATCGTTTTTGTAATAGAACTCCACCAGCGGCGGCTCGATGGGAAGGCCCTGCTCCAGGCCCAGCCGTCGGCAGAGGCTACCCGCTGTGCGGTTGCGCACCACCACTTCCAAAGGCAGGATGTGCAAGGCTCGCACCTGCATCTCGGTGGGGCCGGTTTGGGCCAAGAAATGGTTGGGGATCCCTTGCTGCGCCAGGTAGGCAAACACATGGCTGGAGACGGTGCAATTCACCTCTCCCTTGCCGGCGATGGATCCCCGCTTTTGGGCGTTGAAGGCCGTGGCGTCGTCTTTGTATTGGCAAAGATAAACCCTGGGATCGGCAGTGCGGTAGATGCGCTTGGCCTTGCCCTCGTAGAGCAGCTCTTGGGGGGAGAATGGCATACGCTAACCCCTAGTATCCGGCCAGCCGTCCGCGGATCCCTTGCCAGAAGGTGATGGCCAAGATGCGCAGATCCAGCCACAGCGACCAGTTTTGCACGTAATAGAGATCATACTGGGTGCGGCGGGCAATGCTGGTATCCCCCCGTAGGCCGTGGATCTGGGCCCAGCCAGTCAGGCCGCTTTTCACCAAATGCCGATCCGGATACTTGGGGATCTCCTGGCTAAACTGCTCGACAAAGTAGGGCCGCTCTGGGCGGGGGCCCACTAGGCTCATTTCCCCTTTCAGGACGTTCCACAGTTGGGGCAGCTCGTCCAGGTTGGTGCGGCGCAAAAAGGCTCCTATCTTGGTTCGGCGCGGATCCCCGGGGCGCGTCCAGCCCGGCTGGCCGGCTGCCTCAGCATCCACTCGCATGGTGCGGAACTTGGCAATCCAAAAGCGACGCCCGTCCAAGCTCACCCGCTCTTGCCAATACAGAATGGGGCCAGGACTGCTGCAGGCTACCAGCAGGGCAATAATCAAAAACAGAGGGCTAAGCAAGATCAGGCCCAGGGAAGCTCCTAGGATGTCTACAGCTCGCTTGAGGAACCGGTTGTGGGCGTAGCGCAAAGGGGGCTGACGCAGAGTTAGCAGCGGGATCCCGTCGAGAGACTGCAGGCTGAAGTTCACCGTTAAAAAACTTAAGATATCCGGCACCAAGCGCACCTGCACCGACAATGTTTGCAAACTGAGCAACAGAGGAGCAGTTGCCAGCTCCGGTTGCCCAAACCACACCTCCTGCACTTCTGGGTGGGCTTGCAGATAGGCAATCAAATGGACCAGATCCAGACGCCCAAGAGCCGACCAGGAAGGCTCAAGCTGACTGCACAAGCAGGAGAGGGTTCCTCGGGATGAGCCGGACAGAGTCCTGTCGGCAGACTCAACCCCGCCAGAGGTAGGGCGGGCGGTGTTTAGTACTGGATATGAATCTTGACAGGGATCCCCATTTTGAGATGGGGGATCTTCCTCAAAAGAGCCTTGCTCTACGCCTGCCCAGGCGACTACCTGGAAGCCCAACTGCGGGGATCGCTGCAATCGCTCCAACACTTCCGCCAACACCGACCAGGATCCCACCCAGATGACCTGCCGCCGACCGTAGCCCCTAGAGCACAACCAGCCCATGCCCAGCCGCAACCCCACCCGTACCAAAGTCAAACTCAGCAGAGCCAACAAGCCGGCGTAGCCCACCACCAGCCGCGACAAAGAGACCGAGCGAACGAAAAAGGCCCCTGCCAGCACCAAACCAAACGTCAATCCCAACCCCACCAGCAAACTGGCCCATTCTTCAAAGCGAGACAAGCGCTTCGACTCACCGTATCCGCCTAAGCCCGCCTGAATGCCCCAATAACTGAGGGCGGTCAACAATCCCAAGGCCGCGTAGACATCCCAAGGCAAGAGCTGATGAGGACGCAAGCTGCGCAGCCAGTAGCCCGCCCCAAAGGCCAACCAAATACAAAGGCCATCGCCAAAACAGGCCAAGGGCACCCACAAACGATGCAGATCCAGACGAGTTTTATAGCCGCGTTCGGCCAAGGGTTATCTCCTTCGGCATCAAGACTGTTGACAATCTTACAGAAAAGATTGTGCATCTGAGGCTATTGGACAAGATCAGTGTTGACCAAAACTTGAATGGGTAGCCCTCACCAGATAATTCTATTGACGGCCCTTCCCAGCTTCAAATGACTTCATGCTGCTGACACAAAATAAGTTCTTTAAGTAATTGGGATCCTCATCATGCAAGAGATAAAAATCCCTGTTGAGTGGGTTAAGTACCGTCGGAAAAGGCTGTTGTAGAAACTACCAGAATTGCAGACATTGGATGTCGAAACATGAGAGTTTAAGCAATGATCAAAGTACAGTCTGAGAACAGCAATGATGACAGGATACTACGATTTCGTTGCCGGGCCGGCTACTGCCAGCAGAGATACACCAAAGGGCAGAGAAAACTTAGGTATCAGATAGGCTTCTGCAGCAAAAATACCCGTCAGCAGTCGATTGAGCCAAAGCGGCGGCATTTTCAGATCTTGGCTTTCCCTCAGGCGAAGCACTTTCTGCATTATGCGGATCCCTGAAATGATTGGGAAAAGAAAACTGTTGAAGAAAACAAGGGTATAAACTTCTAGACCTGAGCTTTTAAGCAACGACAAAAGTTGCCCGCGGGTATATCGTCTCTTGTGATGATTAAGCTCATCATGTAAACTCCACAGCCACGGATAAGCCGGAACAGTTACAACTAAGCAGCCAGATGGGGTTAACCTTTGACTGAGGGCTAGGAGAGCTTCTTTGTCATTCTCCAGATGCTCCAGCACATCCAGCAAAGCAATCAAATCAAATCGTTGAGAACCAAAGGGGATCCGGTTTGGCAACTCCCCCTCTGCCACGATCCCAATACCGCGAGCTTGGGCCAGCGGCAGTGCAATTTCACTCTTTTCCATAGCCCAAACTTTGCCAAATCTGGACAACATCTCCAGGTTGCCGCCGCTACCGCAGCCAGCTTCCAAAATATAAGCAGAGGGGGGAAGCGACAGGGATCCAATAACCCGACTCAGAATGTGACGGCGACCCAAAAACCACCAATGCCGGTCTTCCAAGCCTGCCATTTGCTCATAAGCTTCGGGATCCATACCCGTAACCCAACAAAAGATCAAAAACAGGATTAGCCGCAGAAGGGGTTAGCAGAGCATATCTATCTAAACTAAGTTTAGGGGGATAATCGAGCCTTTCCCCAGCGATGCTTACGATACCAGGCCGCCACGTGGGGACACCACGCTTCAAAGTGGGGCCAAATCAGTTCACACAGATGTTGAATTTCTCGTTGAGCATCTTCTTTGGCTCGTAAATCCAAAAAATGCATTAGACTACGGCAATTGAAAGAGACCACGAAGTGTTGTCGGATCCCGTAGCCAATGATGTTGCGAGCATCTTCATAGGGCAATCCGCACTCTTCTACCAGGCGATAATAAGCGATGGCCTGGCTGCGATATTGCGCAAGAATGATATCCAAAGCTGCGGGGGAGATGGGCCTAAAGCCTTGGCGGGTTTTGGCTTTGCCCTCCTTGACGCTGGCAGGAACGTAAAACAAAGTTTCCAGCTCTTGCAAAGACAAGGAGGACTCCGTCCCGCCACTGTGCTCCGCAATGTGCTCCGCACCGCTGACGCGATAGGCCTCCGGCCCGCTGACGCGATAGGCCTCCGGCCCGCTGACGCGATCGCTGACGCAACCGCAGCCGGTCTCGCCAACAGGAGCAGCAGTCTCGGTTGTGCTCCGCACCGCTGACGCGAACAAGAGCTTTTTGCCCAAATCGGCAATTTGCTGGCCTGTATATCGGAAGGATTGAACATCAAAAGAAATTCCCACCCGATGAGTACGGGCCTGTTGCATGACGGCGTGGGGAAAATAGCCCACCCCAAACGTGATCTGAGGATGCTCTAGAGGCCCATAGTGGCCACGGTTGCCCTCCAGCAAATGCCGCACCACGGCCTCTCCATGCTTTTCCGGGATCCGGCTTTCTGAGGTGACAAAATCAGGGCTGTAATCCTGGTGCATTGCCTGGTAGATGACCCGTTCTGGATCTGGGGTTTGATTCAGCACCACAACTTGAAACAAAGCATCCACAGGCTGCATCCCCTAGTGCTTCGCACCGCATGTTAGGATTCTGAGATCCTTGTAAGATCATATTGGCAGCGGAGAACGCCAACGGCATTGGCCTGCTCCACCACAGAGCATATTCCCTATCTGCCCCCACCCTGAGGTATTCCTTAACTCAGTGTAAGGAGAAGAGAGACCGAAACACCTTGGCTATAGGAGCCTGCGAGCTCGAGTTTCCTCTGCCAGCACCAGGCTTAGGGCCGGATTGCTGCGCAACAATCCCGCTACATAGAGGGTATAGACTTTCCCCGCCTCCAGCTGCAGGTCAAACCGCTGCAGGGGAATGCTCCGGCTGGGAGCCGACTGCACACCTGGCGCGGAGGCTGAAGGGGCTATGGCCACTTGAATTTGGGTAAAGCCGGGGCGCATAGCTTGAAAGGTGGATACTTGTCCAAACGCCAACTGGGGCAGCAGTACCCGCCCTTGCTCCCCTTGCCATTGCAGGGCCGGCGCATCAGGGGCAGCGTGGACAAACCGCACCAGGGCTTGATCAAAGGGCGGATGGATGTTGTCTTCCAGCACCAGGGCCGTCATGCGATTCGGCTCGTTGGCAGCAACCACCGAGAATACTCCCCCGCCCCTGAGATTGGCTACGGTTCTGGCCGCAACCAAAGAACTCGCAGGCTGGCCAGGGTTCTCAGGCGTTGAAAACAAAACAATGTCGTACTCGCCCGCCGGTATGCGCACGTACTCGCTCACCGAGCCATAGGCTATGCCCTGAGCAGCTCTCACCCCTCCCACTTCCAAGTCGATCCGAGGGGCATTGGGGGCCACATGCACCAAGCGCACTTGGACTTCAGAAACTCCCGCAGATGCCGAAGGCATCGGGATGGCACAGCCGGACAAAAGCCCCGACATCAACGATCCACCCACCACGCAGAGTACTGCGCCCACCCACCGTCGCACCATGTTCACGCTCACTCCTACTCCTCACACCCAACGCTCACCGGGGATCGAGCTGCTGTGTTCCGCCAAGCCAAGGGGCGCTCTCGCTCCCCAAAAGTTCGTATTGGCGCAAGGGATCCCACCCTGCTGACGCCAAGGAACCTGCTCTTGTCTTACTCCACTTTTGCGCCCAATGCCATAGAGCTATGGGACGAGTTGGGATCCGATCCCTTCTAAACCAAAGGGAACTCGCGGGACTTCGCCTCACCTGCAGCATCTGGGTTGGGGGCAGGGATCCCTGTCTGTTCGCGCTCGCGGGACGGAGTCCTTGGAGACCGACGGCTAAACAGGCGGAAATAGGTGCTCACGGCCAGCTCTTTCAGGGGGAAAAGCAGGTAGGTGAGGGGGTTGATGGTGACGATGATGTTGCGGCAATCTCGTTTGGCTTGAGCCAGGATCTGAGCGGCCACCCAATCTCCTGACATGACCCCGATGGGATTGAGCTGGCTCTTGAAGGGGCCGAGGATAAGCTTGCGCACCACACAGGGGGCATCCAGACGGCGCAGGGTAACCAGGTCTCCCAAAGCCCGCTTCGAGAGTTCATAGAGGGGACTGAAAGCAGGGCTGACCTCAGCTTCGGAAGTGTTGACCCACACCTCTTTGGTGGCCATTTCGGGGTTGCTGCGAACCGTTTGGAAGAATAGCTCCATCAGGCGCCAACTGGAGAAGGTATTGACGGCGTAAGACTGGCGAATGGCCTCGGGATCCCGATCCCCATGAACATTGAAGCCGTGGTTGAGCACCAAGATATCCACCCGCTCCAGCAGCTCTGCCAGGGATCCCTCTTGCCCCACCTGCCAGCGAACGGTCTCCACCGGCTGGATCTGGCCGTCCACTTCGATGTGAACCGAATCCGAATGGGAGCTGAGGGCGATGACTTTGGCCCCCTGCTGGTGAAAATGCTTGAGCAAGGCCCGGCCCAGGGTGCCGGAGGCGCCGGTGACGGCTACTCGCTTGCCTTTCAAGGAGAGACTGGTGCCCATGAGCCGATCTACGAGAGTCAGGGTGCCGCAAAAATAGGCGTTGGTATCGTCGAAGTGGTGCCGCCAGTGGTAGGCGCGGTTGACATGCCATTGGCTGGGAGGAACGGGGAAAGGCCCCGGCTGGTGGGTGATATCCGTCTGCAGGGCCAGCCCCCAACCCCGCAGCATACCAGCCACCCAGAAACTGGCCGAGTAGACCACCCCCACCGCTGCCGCCAGGCCGTACAGCCAGGATCCCTGGCCCAATACCACCACCCAAGGGATCCCGGCCAGGATCATCGTTGCCGCTTCGGGAACGTCGTGGTGCCACTGGGATTCTCGGTACAGCTGTGCATCCACCACGCTAAGGTCGGGGCGGAACAGGCGGTGGTGCAGGATGTGTTTGGGCATCAGCCAGGGCCACCGGTGGGCCAGCCAATGGCGCACATCCCGCACGATCTCAGCCCAAAGGATGGAGGCTAGGGCGACAGCCCCCACCCCTATCCAATGACTTACGCTGCTGACATCCATAGACTCGCTTGCGGTGGCCAAACCAATCCTGAGCTCGCGGTCGCCTCTTTTATGGACTCAGTTGGCGACTCTCAAAAATCATCGCAAAAATTCTTCAAAAGATCATCTGCGAGCCCGTCTTCCTTGTCCCCAAGGGAGGGAGAGATCAAGGGGCTGCGGGCTGAAGCTCTCGGATCTCAACCGGATCTCCAACGGCCAAACCCAAAGCAGCAGCCGTCCCGCCGCGGAACTCCAGCACACCGTCCACCAACTGGGAAGGAGGCGGCCCATAGGTGGGGCAGGGTCGGGCGGGGCAGCCGGGCACATCGGCGGCAATGTACACCACCTTGCCTTGGTGAAGGAAAATGATGTCCAGGTTAATCAGAGTGTTGAACATCCAAAAAGAAGCCGGCTGGGGCGGATCAAAGGGAAACCACATGCCCCGATCCGGCGGCAAGTCGGTGCGAAACATCAGGCCCAAGCGCTGCTGCTCAGGCGTGCGGGCCACCTCTAACTCAAAGCGTTGGCCGGCAAGGGTGACTTCCGCTTCAACCGGCAGTTGCTGGGGCTGCCCTATTGCCGGGGGGGATGGGGAGAGGGCTTCCGCCACCTGAGTTTGGGAGGCGGGAGATCTCTCCGGGGCAGCAGTACACCCCAAGCCGGATCCCAGGAGCAGTAGAGCCAGGCCCAAGGCGACTCTGCACCCTTTTGGAACGTGTATCGTGAACAGAACCATGTGGCGCTCTCCTGTGCAGGCTTCATCCTATCGCGCCAGACGCTGCTGCTGCGACTTGACCAGCCAGACGCAGGAAGTTCCCCCCTGGGAGAGCCTTGCCAATTCTTGCTTGCCGGAAGCGGCCTGTGCTTTTCCCCCTTGAGCGCAGCCGGAATGGCGGCTCTGGGCAAGGGCAGCCCACAACCGACCCGATAGCATAGCCATAGACTTTATCGTTCCCCACCCTGCCAGGAGAGCCGTATGAAAGACCCTTTCAATTTCAATTTCAATAGATTCAATAGATCCTCGGTGAGCCGGATCCCGCTTCTGGCTCTGCTTGGCCTGGGGCTCCTGAGCCTCTGGCCCACTCACGGGATGGGATCCCGTTCACAGGAAACCCCGGTGCGGATTCCCTTTGAGCCAACGGTGACCTATGGGGAAGGGTATGGGGAAAAGACCGTGGCCCAACAAGCCCAAAGCCGCTTTGCGCTGAAACTGTTTGATCACCTGCTCCGTCAGCAGCCCCAAGAGAACCTCTTTTTCTCCCCCTTGAGCATCCGCCTGGCCCTGAGCATGCTCTACAACGGCGCCTCTGGGGAGACTCAAACGGCAATGGCCGAGGTGCTGGAGGCACAGGACCTTTCCCTCAATGAGTTGAACTGGAGCAATGCCCAAATGGTGGGCTGGCTGGCGGAGGGATCCCCGGCAGGAGGGCCAGTCCAGGTGCAAATGGCCAACGGCCTCTGGGTGGATCAAACCCTCACCTTACAGCCCCAGTTTTTGCAGGCTTTGGCCACCTACTACCAAGCGGTGGTGAATCGGGTGAATTTGGGATCCCGGCAAACGGTGAACCAGATCAACGGCTGGGTGGCCGAGCGCACCCAGGGCAAGATCAACCGCATTGTGGATCGCCTCAGCCGCGAGGATTTGATGGTTTTGCTCAATGCCATCTACTTCAAAGGCGAGTGGACTCAGCCCTTCGATCCGGAGCGCACCCAAACTCAGCCCTTTACTCGGTTGGATGGCCGCCGCGTCCGAGTACCCATGATGGTTCAATCAGGTCGTTACGACTACCTGGAAACCGAGCAGTTGCAGGTGGTGAGCCTGCCCTACGGGGAAGGAGAACTGGAAATGCTGATCCTGCTGCCCAAGAAGGGAGTGAAGCTGGAATCGCTGCGGGCAGAGCTGAGCCCGGAAACTTGGCAAGAATGGACGGGATCCCTGCACCCCCGTGCAGGTTCGGTGCGGATCCCGAGATTTGAATTGGCTTATGAAACGGATCTCACTTCAGTTCTACAACAGTTGGGCCTGGGGACTGCCTTTTCCAACCGAGCCGATTTCAGCCAGATGACCCCAGAGCCAGCGCGGATCAGCAAAGTCCTGCACAAAGCAGCAATTGAAGTGAACGAAGAGGGATCCGAGGCGGCAGCCGCTACTGGGGTGATCGTCTCCCGGACTGCTGTCGACCGGCAAGAGCCATTTCAATTTGTGGCAGATCGGCCCTTCTGGTTTGCCATTGTGGCCTCCGGATCCGGCGGCAACCCAGCGGCCCAAACCGTGTTGTTCATGGGATCCCTGGTGGATCCTGAATAAGGGGATCCCTCAGGGCAGCTTGCTGACTTCTTACCGGGCGTGCAGATCGCTCTTCAGCTAGAAATCGCAGGAGCCCCGCACTGTACCCGTAGGGTCAGTGTCGGGAGGAATGCGCTTTGATGAAGTACAATGAACTTATGAGCCAAG
>NZ_JBSSAH010000060.1:0-9621 GCF_054058415.1 Thermostichus sp. MS-CIW-38
CGGTACAGTTGCTGAAAAAACACCAGCCCAGACCCGCTGCAGAGAAAAACGGCAATGTGGGCGGCATAGGTATAGCGATCATCCAGCTTGCGAAATTCGGGATCCCGACGGGAGGGCTTCCGGGGCCAGCGAGGCGGCATGGCAAAACCATCCAGTTAAAACCTTCTCCAGTGTAGAACAGCCGTCGGCGGGGATCCCTGAGACTTGGGAGCGGCATTTCTGCTGCGGAACCCCAGTTTCAACGCCCGTTTGCCCAGCCAGTACACTAGCAAACCCATCAGCAGCACTGCCAGCCAAGGGGCCAGCACCGCCACCACCGCCAGCAGCAGAGAAGTGACGTTTTCGCCGGTGGCCAACAGCGGGTTGCCCAGCCCCCCTGTGGTGGTGGTAGAGGCCAATCGCAGCACATCGGTGGTGCCTTGGGTGATCCCAGCAGCCCCCCCTCCGAGAATGGCAGCCAAAGCCCAGCGCCACATCGGGCTCAGGTCACCAATGTCCCCCATTGCCGCCGACATCACCAGGATTCCGGCCACCACTGCCACCGGCGTTGCCACTACATCTAGCAAGTTGTCCACCCAGGGCACGTAGTAGGCAGAAACCTCGAAAAAGGTGGCCACCACAAAAACCAGCAGCGCCACCTCTGAGCCAATCCATTGCAGATCGGGAGCCAGCTCCAGATGTCCAGCCTGAGCCGCTATGCTCATCACCAGCAGCGGCACAAAAATACGAAAGCCACAGGCAGCACTGAGGCCCAGCCCCAAAAAAATGGCCAGTAGGCTTTCCATCTTGGCTCCTTAGGTTTGGTGGGAATGGCGGGGATGTTCCCGCCAGCAGCAACTGGGGGGATCCGTCTCGGCTGGCTGAACCTCGAACTCCAGCGGTCCCTCTTCAGTGTACAGGTGCAGGTCGAACCAGAAGGTGGATCCCTGTTCTAGCTTGCTCTCCAGGCAGATGCGGGTTCGATGTTTCTCCAGGATGTTGCGCACGATGGCCAACCCCAGGCCGGTGCCCTCTAGAGTGTGGACCCGGTTCTCGACACGGAAAAAGCGGTCGAAAATCCGCTCCTGATCTTCTGGGGCAATGCCAATGCCCGTATCGGCCACTGCCACCCGCACTGCCTGCGGGGATCCATCCGCCTGAACCACCAGGTGGGCATGTACCGTCACCAGGCCCCCTGAGGGGGTGAACTTGAGGGCATTGCCCAGGAGATTGGTCATCACCTGCAGCAGCAGATCGTAGTTGCCCCAGACCAGCGGCAGATCCGGATCGACGAACTTGCGCAGCTGGATCCCTTTGTCGCGGGCCTGCAGTTGGTGGGTGCGCAAAGTCTGCTCGATCACTGCCGCGATGTCGACACCTTCAAAGTGGTACTGCTTGCCCGATTCCAGACGAGACAAATCCAAAACATCGTTGACCAGGCGGGTGAGGCGATCGGTTTCGCGGTTGGCAATTTCCAGGTAGTCCAGCCGCTCCGCCGAGGACATCTGCTCGCCGTACTCGTAGAGGGTCTCGATAAAAGACTTGATGCTGAAGAGGGGGGTGCGCAGCTCGTGGCTGATGTTGCTGATGAATTGAGCCTTGGCTTCGTTGAGCTCCACCTCGCGGGTGATGTCCTGCACCGTCATCACGATCCCCTTGAGATTTTGCCGCCGCGGATCCGACACCGGCGAAAGCAGGATGCGGATAACACGCTTGGTGGGGCCGGTGAGGTTGACGCGAACTTCCTCTGCTTCTTGATCCCCGCGGGCAATTTGCATCAGGGGGCGGGCCAGTTGCTGCTGCAGATCCTCCGGCAACAGCTCCGGCAGGGGTTTGCCCAAAACGGGATCCCCTTCCCAGCCAAACATACGAGAGGCGGCAGGATTGAGCAGCAGCACCCGCAACTCGGCATCCAGCAAAATGGCGGCATCGACGATGGAGAAGACCAAGGTCTCCAACTTGGCTTTGGCGGCAGCCAGTTCTTCGATGTTCTGTTCTTCGTAGCTTTGCAGCCGCTCCGCCATCTCGTTAAAGCTGTCGATGAGCTGGGCCAGCTCGCCCCCGAAGGGCAGGTCGATGCGCTGCTTGAAGTTACCTTTGGTGATCTCCTGGACACCCTTGACCAGCTCTTTGATGGGATAGGTGATGGTGAGGGCATTGACCACCGCTCCCAGGATGGCCAAGACCCACACCGCCAAAAACACCCCAATCGAGACCTCCCGCGCCAATTGTGTGGAGCGCACCAGGGCGGGATTGGGATTGATGCCCAAGCCGAGGGTGCCCAAAAAGCGGCCCTGATGGTAGATGCCGACGAAAATATCCGTCACCCGCCCAGCAGGGGTAAGGTGGGTGCGCACCAGCGGTTGGCCCTCAGCAGGAGGACGGTTGTCCGGCAGTTGCATGCGACGGGTAAGGCTGAGGGAGGTTTTCACCTCCTGATTGGAGAACGGGATCCCGTAGTAGATGTTTCCTTCGGGATCGGCGTAGAGCAAATAGCGGATGCTGCTGGTGCTCTCAAAGTACTGGCGGGACAGTTGCGCCACTTCGCCAATGCGATCTTCCGCAATCAGGGGGGCGACATTGGCGGCCAAGAGCAGCCCCAGATCTCGGCCAAAGCGGGCTTCGTTGAAGCGAGCATCCTGCTGCACGGTGCTGACGGCCCAGAAGGTGAAACTGCTCACCACCAATGAGACCACCAGCGTTGCCACAAAGAGCAACTGAGTTTCCAACCGCAGTTTTTGCTTCCATCGCGCCCACCAGCGCCGCAGGGATCCCATAGAGATCCCGGTCGTTGTTGGCACTGACATGTCCACAGCGCCAGGCAATGGCTCGGCAGGAGAAGAAGCCAGCTCAGGAGATTGGACTTCGGCAATGGGCTCGGCTGGCTCGACAGTGCTGACAGGAGGCATGAACCCAACGTGAACAGATAGCGTGAACGGATATAGGGCGGTGATTCGCCACCATTCTGACATGGGCAGGCGATCCCTTTGTCTCAGCCAAGGCCGGGTGAGAACCGGTATGGGATCCCGGCTTCGCAACGCAACCTGCTCCAGCCGACCTGCAGGGGAATGGTTGCCAATACCGATAAAGGTATCCCCAAGCAAAGCTTGTCAGCGCCCCTAAAGTTGATAGACTAGAAAACCGTGCTTCACCAGGTCAGAGTGACCGGAAAAATCGTGACCAACAGCCCCGTCAGCCAATTTATCCAACATCATTTTCGCCACTTCAACGCAGCCGCGCTGCTGGATGCAGCCAAAGGTTATTGTGCTCACCTGGAAAAGGGCGGCAAGATGATGGTGACCTTGGCCGGTGCCATGAGCACAGCAGAGCTGGGCCTTTCCCTAGCGGAAATGATCCGGCAGAACAAGGTGCACGCCATCTCCTGCACCGGCGCCAACCTGGAAGAGGACATCTTCAACCTCATCGCCCATGAGTTCTACGAGCGGGTGCCCCACTACCGCGATCTTAGCCCGCAGCAGGAGCAGGAGCTGCTGGAGCGGCACCTGAACCGGGTAACCGATACCTGCATTCCCGAAGAGGAGGCGATGCGGCGCCTAGAAAAAGCCCTCTTGGAAGAGTGGATGGCTGCCGACCAGGCCGGGGAACACTACTTCCCGCACGAGTTTATCTACCGCATCCTGCGCAGCGGCCGGCTGGAGCCCTACTACCAAATTAATCCCCGGGATTCTTGGGTTTACGCCGCTATGGAGGCCAACTTGCCCATCTATGTGCCGGGATGGGAGGACTCCACCACCGGCAACATGTATGCCGCCCACTGCATCACGGGTGAGATCCGCAATGTGCATACCGTCCGCACAGGGATCGAGTACATGATC
Source organism: Thermostichus sp. MS-CIW-38 (assembly GCF_054058415.1). NCBI lineage: Bacteria > Bacillati > Cyanobacteriota > Cyanophyceae > Thermostichales > Thermostichaceae > Thermostichus > Thermostichus sp. MS-CIW-38. Next base: position 3,816 of record NZ_JBSSAH010000060.1, read on the forward strand.
CACCTGGCGGACTGGTACACGCACACCTCGGCGGAGTGCTCCATTGGCTTCTTTCAAATTGGCGGCGGCATTGCTGGGGATTTCCCCATTTGTGTGGTGCCCATGCTCCATCAAGATCTGGGTCGCCAGGGCGTACCCCTGTGGGGCTATTTCTGCCAGATCAGCGACTCCACCACCAGCTACGGTTCCTACTCGGGGGCAGTGCCCAATGAGAAGATCACCTGGGGCAAATTGGGGATCGACACCCCCAAATTTGTCATCGAGTCGGATGCCACCATCGTGGCGCCTTTGATCTTCGCCTGGGTGCTGGGGTGGTAGAGAAGGGGAATCAATCTGTATGCCCGTCGGTTGAGGCGGAGCGGGGCCAGCGGGACAACAGGGTTGCAGCTTCCCAGCGGCGCAGATCCTGGGCAATGCGCAGGGGCGTGAGGCCGTAGCCGTCCGGCTCGTCGATCTCGGAGCCATGTTCCAGCAGCAGCCGAACGACCTCGGGGTTGCCGGACCAAGCGGCAAAATGCAGGGGAAGGCCACCGGCGCCAAAACGAGCGTTCACCTCGGCCCCTCCCTGGAGCAGGGCTTTCGTAACCTCAGGGTTGCCCAGGCGAGCCGCTTGGTGCAGTGGGCTAGCTCCCCCATGGTCTAGTTGATTGGGATCCGCCCCCGCTGCCAGCAAAAGACGGGCGTTGAGGCCGCTTTCTACGAAAAACAGGGCTGTCTTGCCCCGCTCATCGACGGCGTTGGCGTCTTTCCCCAGCCAGAGAGCCAGTTGCAGCCGCAGCGGGTTGGCTTGGGCCAAGGCTTGTGGATCTTCTGGTAGGGAGTATCCATAGAATCCCAGACCCCCCACTAGCAGGGATCCCAGTCCGACAGCGATTTTTAGGACCTGACCTCGCATAGCCCTATTCCTCAAAGAAAAGGATGGCGAGCCCCTGCCTGGGCAGAGCCTGGGCCGAGAGCAGCAACGGGTTGCTGAGGGCAGGTTGCGCGGCAGCAGCGGGGAAGAGACGCAAAAACTCCTGCAGCGGCAGCAGCTCGCATTGGGATTCCTCGGCGGCGGCCGTGCGATACATGGTGGGGATGACCAGCTTGGGCTGCAGCGCCTCAATGGCCGCCTTGGCCCCGGCAGGATCGTAATTTTTCGGCCCACCCCCCACTGGCACCAGCAACAGGTCGGGACGAGCAAGCAGGATGGACTGCTCCCGCGTAATTGGCTGCAGCGCCCCTCCCAAATGGACAATGTCGATCCCAGCCATGCGCCAGCGCCAACCCACGTTTACGCCAAAGCGAGGGCCACGGGGCATGCGTACTCCTTGCACCCGGATCCCGTCAATCAGATAGTCTCCCGGCTGAAACAGCACCTTGGGGTTGCCGGGCACCACATCCAAAGCACCCTCATCCAACAAGCGGCTGCTGAGCAACACCAGATCGGCAGCAACTCGTGGGGCAGGATAGCCAGCCGTACAGCCCGCCGGCCGAAACGGGTTGACCAGAAACCGTCGGCCCTCCCCCTCGAACAAAACACAACTGTGGTGCAGCCAAGTCAGTTGCAGCCCCTGCGAGCTGGAGCCGGGAGTGAACTCTATAGACCCTGGGGTTGTTGGCGTTTCCGAACCTTGTGCCGGCGCTGTCTGAGCGCCCGCTTTGCGCCCTCTGGCCAGGTTCACGGCCATCGATCCCAGCAGCCCAGCGCTGGCTTGCAGAAGCTGGCGACGCTTCATGGAGTGGGGATCCCCGATGTAACAACGGCAACGGTTTCCTGAGGTTTCTGCGAAACATTGGGCTGAGCAGCAGTTGAGGCTTTGGCGCTGCGCAGGAAGTTGCTCAACAAGCGCTTGCCCTCTGCAGTCAAGATGCTCTCCGGGTGGAACTGCACGCCCTGAACGTGGGGATAGCGGCGGTGGCGTACCCCCATGATGATCCCATCGCTGGTTTGGGCCGTCACCTCCAGCTCGTCAGGACACGTAGAAGGCTCGATCACCAAGCTGTGGTAGCGGGTGGCCGTGAAAGGCTGGCTCAACCCCTCAAACACCCCCACCCCTCGATGGTAAATGAGCGAGGTTTTGCCATGCATCAGCTCAGGTGCGCGCACGATCTGACCACCGTAGACCTGGCCAATGCACTGGTGCCCCAGACAAACCCCCAAAATCGGCAGCTCTGGCCCCAGCTCCCGAATCAACTCCAGGGAGATCCCGGCATCTTCCGGCCGCCCTGGCCCAGGAGAGATAACTACAGCTTGCGGCTGCATTCGGCGCAGGTCGTCAACGGAGAGCTGGTCATTGCGAAAAACCTGAAGCTGAGCTCCCAACTCCCCCAGGTACTGCACCAAGTTGTAGGTAAAGCTGTCGTAGTTGTCGATGACGACCAGCACGATAGCATCCGGCAACGGCACCCCATTTTAGCACTTGCTTGAGCTGCTGTTCTTGATCCAAAGAAGCAGAGTAACTGGCGCTTTTTGCAGGGGAGCAGTCGACGCCCCAAGAAAGCTTGTATCCTAGAAGGTACAACCCACAGGAAGCGGTGAGTTGGGCGGGTTTCCAGGTTTCCCAATGTTGATTTGGATCCCATGAGTGCGCTTCTCCCCCCGGCAACCGATTTGCTGGACGAGTTGCGGCAGCTTTTCCCCTTCGAGCTGGACGACTTTCAGATCCGAGCCATTCAGGTTCTGGCTGCTGGGGAATCGGTGGTGGTTTGTGCTCCCACGGGATCCGGCAAGACCCTGATTGGAGAATATGCGATCTATCGAGCCTTATCCCAGGGCAAGCGGGTTTTCTATACAACGCCCCTGAAGGCCCTCTCCAACCAAAAGTTCCGGGATTTTGGCCAGCAATTTGGCCCGGAACGGGTTGGCCTGCTCACCGGCGACATTTCCATCAACCGGGATGCACCGGTCTTGGTGATGACCACCGAGATCTTCCGCAACATGCTCTACGGCACACCGATATCCTTGGCAGTGCAAAGGTATGCCTACGGCGAACGCGATGACGGCACAGAATTCTCAGAGGGCGAGGTGGATCCCTTGCGGGATGTGCAGGCGGTGATCTTGGACGAATGCCATTACATGAACGACCAGCAGCGGGGCACCGTCTGGGAAGAAGCGATCATCTACTGCCCCCCCACGATCCAGCTCATTGCCCTTTCTGCCACCTTGGCCAACAGCGACCAGCTCACCGATTGGATGAACCAGGTGCATGGCCCCACCCATCTGATCGACTCCAACCACCGCCCGGTGCCGCTGCAATTTCACTTTGCCAATCGCAAAGGGCTGTTCCCCCTGCTGGAGCAAACCGAGTCGGGGCAGTGGGTTCGCAACCGCCGCTTGAAAAGCAAACGGCCCAACTCCCACGAGCCCTCCTGGGCAGGAGTGCCGGACATAGCGCAGGTGTTGGAAAACTTGCGCCAGCGGGACATGCTGCCGGCCATCTATTTCATCTTCAGTCGCAAAGGCTGTGATATGGCCGTGGCCAGCGTAAGGGATCTGGACTTGGTAGCCAGCGAGGAAGAACGGCAGCAGTTGGCCGAGCAGATCGACCGCTTTTGTCGAGAAACGCCCGAAGCTGTCCGACGAGATCAGTTGGATGCCCTTTACCGGGGTATTGCCGCTCACCATGCCGGCATGTTGCCTGCCTGGAAGGGACTGGTGGAGCATCTGTTTCAGCAGGGGCTAGTGAAGCTGGTCTTCGCCACTGAGACTTTGGCCGCCGGGATCAACATGCCCGCCCGCACAACTGTCATCTCCTCCCTTTCTAAGCGCACCGACAACGGCCACCGCCTCTTGACCGCTTCCGAGTTCATGCAAATGTCGGGCCGAGCCGGACGGCGGGGCAAGGACATCATCGGCCATGTGGTGACGGTGCAATCCCCGTTTGAGGGGGCCCAAGAAGCTGCGCGGCTGGCCACCTCTGGAGCGGATCCCTTGGTGAGCCAGTTTACCCCCACCTATGGCATGGTGCTGAACCTGCTGCAAAAGCACTCTTTGGAAGCAGCACGGGATCTGATCAACCGCAGCTTTGGACAATATTTGCTCTCGTTGCAAAAGTTGCCCGAACAACAGGAGATCCTGCACACGCGCGCCGAGCTGGAGGAGATCGACCGTCTCTTGGGAGGCATTGCCGACGAAGATATCGCCCGCTATGAGAAGATGCAGGCGCAACGGCGGGAAGAACGACGCATTTTGCGCTACTTGCTCAAACAACGGGAAGCTGAGCCGGATCCCACCTTGCGGCTGTTGGCTTTTCCCCACATCCAAGCCCAAGAGGAAAAAATCCGTGCCCTAGAAGCTCAAATCCGAGAGAATCCCGCTCACCAAGTGGGGAAAAAATTGCTGGGTTTGCGAGAAAAACGACAGCGCTTGCTCAAGCGCCTCGAGCACCTGGAGCGGCAGAGCGATTCCGTGCAGGAGTTGCGCTGGCAGCAATTTATGGCCTTGGTGGGGGTGTTGCAGGATTTCAACTGTCTGCAAGAGTATCAACCTACCGATAGCGGAGAGGTGGTGGCCGCGCTGCGGGGGGATAACGAGCTCTGGCTGGCGCTGGCTCTGCTCTCGGGTGAGTGTCAGGGCTGTGCTCCCCATCATTTGGCCGGAGTTGTGGCTGCCTTGGTCTCAGAGGCTCCCCGTTCAGGTACCTACAGCCGGCTGCGCACCTCGGGGCTGGTGGAGGATGTGCTGCACGGATTGCGGGGTTTACGGCGGCAGCTGTTCCGCAGCCAACGGCAACACCAGGTGTTTCATATGCCGATCGGGTTTGAGCCCAGCTTGGCTGGGATCGTCGAACATTGGGCGCAAGGGATCCCTTGGGAGACCCTGGAAGCCAGCACCAACCTAGATGCCGGAGACCTGGTGCGCCTGATCCGCCGCACGCTGGATTTGCTTTCTCAGATCCCTTATGTTCCCCATCTGCCGGCGGAGTTACGGGAAAATGCCCGTCAAGCCCAAAAAATGCTGGATCGCTTCCCGGTGAGCGAGTTGATCTAGCGAGCTCAGACCGTTTGCTGTTCAGTGAGGTTGCAGCTCTATGATGCCCGCCGGTGAACCCACCCTCAGGGATGTGTTGAGTGTTATTGAAGAGATCCGGCAAGATGTGGAAGAGATCCGACAGGATGTGGAAGGACTCCGGCAGGATGTCTCCAGAACCAACGAGCGGCTAGAAGCCCTGGCAGCCGATCAAGCAAAGCGCTGGGCCGAGCAGGAAAGACGTTGGGCTGAGCAGGAGAGACGTTGGGCCGAGCAGGGGATAGAAAACCGGGTGATCCTAGAACGAATTGACACCTATCAAAAGGCTAGTGCCCAAGTGGTTAACCTGGCTTTTGCCTTGATTGGAGCTGCCACCGTAGCTCTTGTCGGCATCGTCCTACGGTTGGCCGTTAGTCTATAGTCAGCTGGTTCGGCAAAAACTTCGGCAGGCAGGATGGCCTTGCTTCTCTATTCGGCAACTGGTACGGCTTGTCCTTGAGTTTGGCATTCCGAATGGCCATCTCTGGCAGGGCCATGTCCCACCCCGTCTGTTATATCCCCTATTGTGTCCCACTTTAGCCTGGATTACAGTGGGTTTCCCCGGTCTATCGTGGACACTAAAAAGCCCAGAAGCCTTGCTGGGTAAGAGCTTTCTGGACTTCAGTGGACGTTATCGGATTACGGAGAGAGTGGGATTCGGTCGCGCCAGCGGGCCGGATGGCCTTACCCACGGTGAGTTGCTCTCACAAACAAGTTCCAGCGGAGAGAGTGGGATTCGGTCGCGCCAGCGGGCCGGATGGCCTTACCCACGGTGAGTTGCTCTCACAAACAAGTTCCAGCGGAGAGAGTGGGATT
>NZ_JBSSAH010000061.1:0-9487 GCF_054058415.1 Thermostichus sp. MS-CIW-38
CCCTGCAAAGTGCGGTCAATTTCTTGACGCAACTCTTGTGGGACTATCAGCTTGCAACGTACAGAGATAGTCTGGCTCATGGGCTTATTGTAGTTTATCCAGACTTTTGGCCGGCAAACCTATATAGAGGAGGGCTTTCCTCCCGACACCAAGCCTGCGGCTATGGTGCGGGCCTCCAGCCCGAAAATTTGGTGATCTGCTCAGCCCCCGGAACCAGAACCAGGGAGGGAGGGATCCCGACCCCGGTGGGTCTCCATCTGGCTGTCCACTACCCGTCGCAGCACTCCGTTGACGAAAGCGGCGGCCTCAGGATCCCCGTATTTTTTGGCCAATTCTACAGCTTCGTTGATGGCAACCTTCACGGGGCTGCTGGCCAGTATTTCCATCTCCACCACCGCCAGGCGCAGGATATCTCGTTCGATCCGACCAACCCGCTGCAATTGCCAACCCACCAAAGCCTTTTGCAAACGAGCATCGATCGCCTCCTTGTGGGTTCGCAGGGCAGTTAACAGTTGCAAAGCGTAGGCGCGCACTTCTTGGGATTGGGCAATGTACAACAGTTCCGGCATGGACAGGGCAACGCCCACCCGGTTGACTGCTCTTTGGGACAACTGGACAACCTCATCCAAGATGTGGCGGACGCTGTGCAGCCGCTGTTCCAGGTGTTCTAAGGCTTGGCCGGCGTTGCCGAGGGCCACTTGCACCTGCTGGATTAGCTCCAGCAATTCCCCCCGTAAGGCATTGGGGTCAGGAACGTCCGCCTCCTTCAGAGTGATTTCCAGGCGCTGCAGGTGTCGTTGGGCCTGCTGAAGGCGGAGGGTGACGGAGCGGGATCCACCCTCTTCCTTGGGATCCGAATCGGCCAACAATAGAGGATCGCTCTCGTGCAACAAACGGTCGCTGCGCTGGATTTCCGCCGCCGCTGTGGAGAGGGTTTCATGGGTCTCTTCACTCAGGGCGCGGATGGCTGCCAGCAGCAAGTCCTCCAGTTGTTTTTCGCTCAGTTTGGCCGCCGTGGCTGGCAGTTGATTGACCCCCAGCAGGGCCAGTTCGCGGGCAATACGCCGAGGTTGCATTGCAGAATATCCATAGCTTCTGAAAGACTGCCCCATTGCCGCAAGGCGGCGCGCAAGCGCTATCGGGCTTAGCCATGCTAGCAGGTTGCCAATCCATGAAGAACGAGAGACTCACCCGGTCAACCGGCCCTAAAACTGCGACTTAACACCCGAAACACCAAAGATGAACTCTGCTCTGTGCCAAAGCGAGATTGGCTGGATACCGAGAGGGTGAGCCGTCGTTTGCTGCGGGTGATGCCCACATACAGCAGCCGCAATCGCTCTGCTGCCAAATCCAAAAAGGCTTGCTTGGTGGCCGAGTCGGCCTGCAGCTCCCAGCCGCCTTTGGGGCTGAGCTGTCGCAACTGAGCCAGGGCCTCTGCCTGCATATCCACTTCATCCAAAAACTTCAGCCCCAGGGTTCGCTCCCCGTACTGGGTGGGAAACTCGTAGGCCGACACTTGGGGGATGAAGACCTGATCCCATTCCAGCCCCTTGGCGCGATGCAGAGTCGTGACAGTGATGCTGCCCGGCTCGGGGTCGAAGGCGAAGATCTCCGAAGGCAAGTTGTTGAGGCGGTGATCCAGAATCACTTGAAATTCTTGGGCGATCTCCTGCCAATCGGTTTCGGGCAGGGATCCCAGCACCTGCTCCAGCTGATCGATTACATAGCGACCCACAAACAGCTCTTCCGGCTTGCGGTAGAGGCTTTGAACGATCACATTCAGCACCTCCGGCCAAGGGGAGCGCCCGGCCCGGAGCCAACCGGCAAGGGTGCGCAGCAGCCTGCCCAAGTTCTGCCAAGGCGGGCCATCGGGCAGAGCGGGAGCCTCACCAAAGTTGGGAAATAGCAGCCGCTCCGGCAGAGAGGCGCGGATCCAGCTCAACATCGGTCCCAGTTCAGCACGTGGGATCCCCGCCCAATCCGCCAAGCAATCCACAGCAGCAGCCAAGCGAGTGGGGGCAGTGGGCTGGGCAAACCAGTCGATGATTCCCTTGAGCTGCAACAACACCCGCCGCTGACTGGGACTGCCCCGCAACAGATCGATCACCCGCTCCGCTCCCATTTCCTGGAGATAGCTGAGGGCTTTGCCCCCCAGCTCGTTAGTGGTGACCAGAATGGCCACCGTTTGGCCGGGAAAAGCTTGGGCGGCTGCAATGGCCTGCCGCGCCACCTGTTGCAGCTCCTCTTCCGGGGATCCGACAACCCGCAGAAAGTCCACACCACCCTCGCTGGCCGGGGGGTTTTGGCCACCGGAGGTGGCCAGTTGAATGGGCTGGGGGGCCAGAGCGGTGCGCAAAGCCGGGATGGGGTGCTGCTGATTCACCCACTCCACCAGGCGGTTGGCCAAAGCGATGATCTGGGGGGCACTGCGGCTGGATTCATCCAAAAGCACCACCTGAGGACTGGCCTGGCAAAAGGCGCGAAACAGCCGCGGCTCGGCGCTGGTAAAGGTGCCCATGATGCTCTGGTTGGGATCCCCCACCCGCACCAGGTTGCCGGTGCGTTGGCTGAGCAGCCGCAGCAGCTCTTCCTGCAGGGGGGAACTGTCTTGGGCCTCATCCTCGAACAGGTAGTCGTACCAGTTCTGCACCTGCTCCCGCAGCTCCGGACTGCCCTCGATCAAATCCACTGCTTGCCAGCCCAGGTCGTCGTAGTCTAACTTGCCCAGGCGACGCAATTCCGCTTGATAACCGGCGTAGATGGGAGCAGCCCAGCCCAGATAGCCCTCGCTGGGGATCACTTCTGGCCCCAGGCGCAGATTCTTGGCCCTGCTGATGACCACCTGCACCATCTGCTGGAAACTGCGCCGGAACTGGGCTCGGTTTTGGGCGATCTTTTGCGGGTTGTTGTCGCCGGGGATCAGCGGCTCCCAGAGCTGAGTATGGCGGACGAGCCAAGCGCGGCACAGGCGGCTGAGCAACCGCTCCTGTTCGTATCCCTCCAAAATAGACAGCTCCTCCCAACGGCTGGGGGCCTCCCGCAACACCCGCAACGACAAAGAATGCAGGGTAAAGGCCTGGGTAAAGCGATCCGGATACCCCGCCCGTTGCAAACGTTGATTGATGCGGCTGATCAAGTTGCCCCGCGCCGAACGCATGTAGGTGAACACCCCGATGCGCTCCGGTGGGATCCCCCGATTGAGAATTAAATCGGCGATCAACAGCTCCAGAATAAAGGTCTTGCCGCTCCCCGGAACGGCGGCGATCCCCAGCGGCCCCGATTGGTAGGCCAACGCCTGTTGCTGCGCCGGACGCAGGGTGACCTCAGGAAAGGGAGAAGAAGCCAGACCCAGCATGGGATCCCTGCCTAGCTGAGGATGAAGGTCTCGATGGCTGCCGCCACCCCGTCTTCTGCCACAGGAGGGGCAATCCAATCGGCATGGGGCAACAGAGCAGGCGAGGCATTTCCCATCGCCACCCCGATCCCCGCATACCGCAGCATCTCAATGTCGTTGTCGCCATCGCCAATGGCCATCACCTGCTCCGCCGACAACCCCAGCATTTCCTCGGCCAAAAAACGAACGGCATTGCCCTTGTTCACCGCCGGATGGGTAGCCTCGAGAAAAATCGGCTCTGAACGGGTGAGGTAGAGCTGGTCAGGGGAATACCGCCGCCGCAGGGATCCCTGCAATTCCTGCAGGAACTCGGTATCCTCAGAAACAGCCAGGATCTTGGTGGGGCTTCGTCCGTATTGGGCGGAAGAGAACATCTGGAACGGCACCTGCGAGCGCTCAGCATAGGCCTGACTGAGAGGGCTCAGCTCCCGTAAGTAGAGCTGGTCATCGATGTAGAGGTGAACCCCCACCGGCTGATCCTGCAACGCTTGCAACAACTCCTCGGCCAGCGGCCAGTCCAGGCTCCAGTGCTTTAGGGTCTTTTGGCTATCGGGATCCCGAATTAAAGCCCCCTGGTAGCTGCATAGGGGCATATCGGCCCCAATCGTGTAGTGGAACCGCTCGGCAGAACGATGCATGCGACCCGTAGCGATGGCTACTCGCACCCCTGCTGCTTTGGCCTTCTGAATGGCCTCCCGAACCGGCTCTGAAACCTGGTTGGAAGGCCCGGCAATCGTGCCATCGATATCCACCACCAACAGCCGAATCTGGGCACGGGGTGGAGAAGATGCCCGCTCTCTTTCCTCGGCTTGGACGTTAGCCTGAGTTTGCATTGCTGTTGTTTGCCCTCCTCCTGGCAACCTTCCAGACCGTAGCATGGCTCTGCCTCGATTGGTTGACGGTCATTGGCCGGCTCAGTACACAAAGAATCAACACAGAAGAATTGAACAAGTGAGATGGCCGGGTGGGGGATCGGTTTCCGCCCCTATTCCCGCCAACGAGAAAGCGTAGAATTAAGAGAGACTAGCCCCGTGATGGACGAAAACATTGTGATCATGCTGAAACGAATCGGTCGCGTCTGCCGGCCTCTGCTGGCCATTGCCCTGGCCTTGACCTTGGCCCTGGCTCCCATAGGCGCTGTTTGGGCACGCAGTGGCGGTCGCATTGGCGGCGGATCTTTCCGGTCTCCGACGTTCTCTGCCCCCCGCTCGATTGGCCCGCACTACTCAGCTCCTGTCTACCCCAGCTATGGAGGCGGCTTTGGTTTTCCGCTGCTGGTGCCCTTTTTCTGGGGAGGGGGGGGTGGCGGCCTGCTGACGCTGCTGCTCTTGGTTGGGGCAGGTAGCTTTTTGGTGCAGACGCTGCGCTCGGGGATCAGATCCGAAGAAGGGGACGATAGCATTGGGGTTCGCGATCCCCAGGTAACTGCTGCGCAGGTAAAAGTGGGACTGCTGGCCAGCGCCCGGCAACTGCAAAAAGACATGAACGCCCTGGCTCTGGAGGCGGATACTCAGTCGCCAGAAGGGCTGAGCCAACTGTTGCAAGAGGTCACCCTTGGCTTGATGCGCTACAGCGACTACTGGGCCTATGGCCATGCCCAAGCGGAGAAGCTGCCCCTCTCCCGCGCCGAATCCCTGTTCTATCAAGCCTCTTTACAAGAACGGAGCAAGTTCAGCGTCGAAAGCCTCAGCAACCGCAACAACCAGATCCAACAAGTCTCCCAAGCGGCGCTGCAGCGATCTGCTGCTGGGATCCCAGATATCGGCGAGTACCTGCTGGTAACTCTACTGGTTGCGTATCGTGGTAACTTGGGTACACTACCTGTAGTTAACTCCATGGCGGATCTGCGGCAGTGCCTGTTGCAGCTGGCTTCGATTCCGGCAGATCGGATTGTGGCCATCGAAGTGCTGTGGACGCCGCAGTTGGAGGGAGACACCCTGTCGGCAGAGGCGCTGTTGACCGAGTACCCGGAAATGCGGCTCCTTTGAGAGCCTTTGGGCGATAGACGGCAACTGTTGGCTGAGTGTCTCAACTCCTCGGGATCCCCGCCGCTCAGGCTAGGGAGGTTGTATGTCCGGGTTAGATGCTTCAGCGGGCAGAGGCCGTCGTTCCCCTTGGGCATGGTCTGGCCAAGTCAAGCAGGCAGATTCTCTGTTGGATGAGCTGTTCGAGGATTTGGAGAACAGCTTGGAAGAGGGGCTGTCAGAAGCCGGCGAATATCCTTACCTCGGCACACGGCCCCCACTGCCTTCCCGGCGCTTCTCTGCTGCCGGAGGATTACTGCTGGGTATGGCTTTGGCCGCTACCTTGGTGGCAGGGCTGGCTTTTTGGATGACCCTGCGCCCGCGGGCGGTGGTTTTTTCGCAGGCCACTCGGGATCCCTTGGCTGAGGCACCCAATTCTTCCCATTCCGATGCTCACCAGGAGCCCTTGCTTCCCACTGCTGCTGATGTGGATGAAAACCCCAAAGCTCCACCTGAGGATTCTGCAAAGGCTGTCTTGGTCGAACCGGCAAAACCGCCGACTGTTGCCGCTCCTCTTGCTTCAAGAGGGGCTGGTCTTCCCTCTCCCCCCAGGGTACCTGCGCCTCCGGTGCCAGCGCGGATCCCACCCCAGCCTGTGCCGCAGATGAAGCTGGTGGGATTGATCCACGATCCAGGTGCTCCCAAGGCTCTGATCTTGATCGACAACGTAGTACGTCAGGTGGCTGTTGGCCATGCGGTGAAAGCAGAGTGGCGGGTTACCTCCATCAGCCCCTACGGTGTGAGGGTGAGCAATGGCGCTCAAAGCGTCACCTTGCAGTTGGGACTGTCGCAGCGGATCTGAATCACCTGGATAGGGATCCCTGCTGGGTTGAGCAGCGCCTGGAGGGTGGGAGATTGGATTGAAGGAGAAGGGGCAGATGAAATTCGCCAAGCTGGGGCGAATGAGCCGCTGCAGAGTGGGAGTGGGCTTAGTTCTGGGATACCTCTGTCTCGGGCTGTTGGCTTGTCGCAGTACACCCCCCCTCTCAGAATCCCCCTCTGGGATCCCGGCGGCCTATGCTAGCCGCCCGCAACTGCAAGGGAAGGCAGTGGTGGAGATGGAGGTGCAAACTGCTGAGGGGGTAGGCAAGGTGATCTTGGCGATCCACGGGGAAGCGGCACCCCTGACCGGCGGCCAGTTCGTGGATTTGGTTCAGCGGGGCTTTTACAATGGCCTCACCTTCCATCGGGTGGAAAAGGATCCGCAGCCTTTTGTGGTGCAGGGTGGGGATCCCCGTGGTGACGGTACAGGGGGTGCAACAGAGCCGGGGAGCAACCGCCTGCGCACCATCCCCCTGGAAATTCAGCTGCGTGGGGAACCCTACCCCCGCTACAACACCTTGATCCAGGATCCCGCTGCTCTGAGTAAGTTGCTCTTGCCCCATCGTTTGGGGGCGGTGGCCATGGCCCGTTCTAGCCCACTTGACTCAGCCTCTTCCCAGTTTTACATCACCCTCTCTGCTCTGCCGATTTTGGACGGGCGCTATGCCGTGTTCGGCTACGTCACCGAGGGGATGGAGTGGGTGGAGCGCATCCAGGTGGGAGATGTGATCCGCTCGGCGCGGGTGTTGGAAGGAGCGGACTTGCTTAGGGTGCCGGGATCCCAACCGGAAAGAGCAGATCAGGCAGAGGATCCCGGCGGTTTATGATAGGCAGCAACTCTGCTGCTGGTTCGGCTGTTGTTGCTCTGGCTTTTGTCGTGGGGAAGGGAGAGTTTTGCGCTCGCCCCCTCCGCCAACACCTGGGCACCCTTTCATGCAAGAAGACGCTTTTTCCCCCCTTGAGCCCCTAGACGAGCTGCCACCTCACTCACCGCCGGAGGTGGATGTGGAGCTGATGCTGCAGCGGTTGCAGGATCCGGATCCCTATTTGCGGATGCAGGCGGCCCGCGCCTTCTGTGAGATCGAAGAACCCCGCGCCGTTAAACCCCTGCTGGCCCTAGTCCGGGATCCCTGCCCGTTGGTGCGGGTGGGAGCAGCCTATGCCCTAGGTCGGAATCCGGATCCCGCTGAGGTGGAGGTGCTGATCGAGGGCTTGCGCTGGGATTGGAACGGCTATGTGCGCAAAGGCTTGGTGTGGGCGTTGGGCAATGCCAAGGATCCGCGGGCGTACCCGGTGTTGCTGGAAGTGTTGGCCGGGGATATCGCGGCAGTGCGATTGTGGGCTGCCAGTGCTCTCGGACAACTGGCCCAGGCGCAGGCGTTGCCTGGCCCGGCATTGGATGAGGTGGTCGCAGCTCTCTGCCGGGGCTTGGCTCAAGATCCAATCGCAGCGGTACGCGGCAACTGTGCCTGGAGCTTAGGGATCCTGGGGCAACAGGTGAAACTGGCTCTCGAGGATCCCATTGTTTACACGATGCTAACAAGGCAATTGCTGACCAGCGCCAGTCGCGATCCCGATTGGGGGGTGCGGGATGACGCGCGGCTTGCCCTACAAAAGCTGGCAGATCCCGATTTGCTGGAGCAACTGGATAACCTCGGCTGACCCCTTGGGCTGAGGCAAACCAGCATGGCCATACTGCTGGCTCGAGATCGCTTCCTGGCGTCTGGAAATCTGGGAGATCACCACCTCAGGCGAACATTCCGACAGAAGGTATCCAGTGGGCGGCAGGTTCAGCGAACCAGATCGAGCAGCCAAGCAAAGTAGAAGCGGCTGCGAATGGTTTGTCGCTGCTGCACTTTCCAGCCCCATTCGGTTAATTGGCTCACCAAGGTCGCCTCTCGGTGTTGATAGGCGCGGGTGGTTTTGCTGGGGCCGGGGAAGAACTCTCCCACTTTCTTCAGCAGCGTCAGCCAGGGGGTTTTGGGGGCAAAACTGAAGATCAGGCGGGACCGAGCCAGGCGGGTCAGGTGCTTTAGCATGCGCAGGGCCTCGGCTTCAGGGTAGTGGATCATCACATCGAGGCAGATGACGACATCGTATTCCCCTGTCAATTCCTCCAGATCCGAGACCCAAAATTGGGGGTTGTCTGTGGATCCCAGCTCCATTTGCTGGCGGCGGCGTGCTTCGTTCACCATTTGTTCCGAGATGTCGCTGGCGAACACCTGCGCCCCTCTGGTGGCCAAGGGCAAACTGAGGCTGCCCACCCCGCATCCGGCATCACAAATGCGTAAACCCGAGGGATCCCCCAACCACTGCAACACCGTCTCTACCGTGCGGGCATGGCCAAGGCGGATGTCTTTTTGGACGAAATTGACTTCTTCTTCACCATAGATGCGCCGCCAGCGCTCGAAGCCAACGGAGTTGAAGTAATCGCGGACAATGGTTTTCTCTTGCATAGAACTTCCAGCTAGGGATCCGGCGAGAGAAAAAGATGAACGCTCTGCTTTTCTTCGCCAACGCGCATCCCATTCTACCCCGAGCCCCCGTAGCCCTCTGCATCGTTGCCCTAGGATTGTATTAGAATTAACTCGCATGCCTTGGATGTTGCCCCATGACCGAAGCTGAGATTGCCCAAGCGTTGCAGGCTCGGTTGGCTGCCCCGGTCAAAATCGCGGTCAAACGCCGCCAAGGTCATCTACACGTTCTTCTGAATCGATCCTCCTCGGCCCGAGTGGACTACCCCCATCTCATGGAACGGGTGCAGGCGGAGCTCAGGGCGTTGGGCTTGCCCGGCTTGGAGCAGGTCACGGTGTACGGGCGTGAGTCGGGACATTCCGAATACGAGTGGGAGCAAACGGCCCCCTTGTTGAACCCGCTGCTGGCCTCAGAAGAAACCACGGTTCTGTTGGAAAAAAAAGGCGACTTCTTGTTGCAGGATCTAACAGTTGTTGCCCCAGATTCGGTCAACTCAAAGCCTGAACCCGCGCCGGAGAATCCTGTCGGGAAAACCGACAAAGGCCGCGGATCCCGCATCTCCTGGGTGTGGCTGGGGGGAGCTGTACTGATTGTCGGAGCTGGGGTAGTTCTTTTGCTGGTTGCCCTTCTCTGAGAGAGCAAAAACCTGGGGTAGAGGCTCTTGTCTTAGGAAAAGCCTCAGCTAGAAATCGCAGGAGCCCCGCACTGTACCCGTAGGGTCAGTGTCGGGAGGAATGCGGAAGTTATGATAGAACCATGACCCAAGTCCTGA
>NZ_JBSSAH010000062.1:0-9296 GCF_054058415.1 Thermostichus sp. MS-CIW-38
GTTCTCGTTTTGACAAATTGGCCAGGAACTTCTTGAGTTTTCTCTATCTCGTCAGTGCTCTCTTTTGGCTCAAATGAAAGATCAACACAACCTAGCTCTATCTGCATGATTTTCCTCTGATTGCCGTAAGGCGTTGAGCACCTAACGAGAGTGGCGTTTTCGCCGGCAAGAGTGGCGTATGATTTTCCTCTGATTGCCGTAAGGCGTTGAGCACTGGCAAAAGTCTCTGGGCATCAAAGTTGATGGGATATGATTTTCCTCTGATTGCCGTAAGGCGTTGAGCACACTGTGTCTTCCCAATAACTTTCAGGCGCATTCTGATGATTTTCCTCTGATTGCCGTAAGGCGTTGAGCACTGCCATATGAAGTTAGATATGCGCATGACTTCCTAAATGATTTTCCTCTGATTGCCGTAAGGCGTTGAGCACATGGTGCGCCCATCCTACTTTGGTAAGGGGTACGTGAAGATGATTTTCCTCTGATTGCCGTAAGGCGTTGAGCACATCAAAGCCCTTCTAGATCAGGCCAGGTACTATGGATGATTTTCCTCTGATTGCCGTAAGGCGTTGAGCACGATGGCCCCTTGAGGACGAGGGAGAGTCTCCGGAGCATGATTTTCCTCTGATTGCCGTAAGGCGTTGAGCACTGATCGGATGGATCCGGTCAACTGAGGTGACGCGAATGATTTTCCTCTGATTGCCGTAAGGCGTTGAGCACTAGGATGGGGCCCATGAGGGTATTGGGACCTGGACATGATTTTCCTCTGATTGCCGTAAGGCGTTGAGCACGTTTACTCGCGTGCATCCGCGGCGCGGATCCTTGGATGATTTTCCTCTGATTGCCGTAAGGCGTTGAGCACCTCTCAAGTTAGCCAATCTTGTTATTAAGCATGGTTATGATTTTCCTCTGATTGCCGTAAGGCGTTGAGCACGGGGTAGGTACTCTAGTACCCCCCATCCCCCTAGATATGATTTTCCTCTGATTGCCGTAAGGCGTTGAGCACCGTGCAGCGTCGGGAATTCGTCGGCAACGTGATCGGATGATTTTCCTCTGATTGCCGTAAGGCGTTGAGCACGTAGGCCCTGTTGTCTTTATAGGGATACTATGGCCCGTGATTTTCCTCTGATTGCCGTAAGGCGTTGAGCACCTTTCCGCAAAGCCAAGGGCTTACCGACTAGGCCGGTTCGGGTGATTTTCCTCTGATTGCCGTAAGGCGTTGAGCACAAGAAAGACTGCCCCTTCCGACAAGCCTCGCCTTCCAGGTGATTTTCCTCTGATTGCCGTAAGGCGTTGAGCACCCGTACTTGCCTAGGTGGGTACCCGCGCTACCGGGTGATTTTCCTCTGATTGCCGTAAGGCGTTGAGCACGGGCAGTTCCTGACTGTAAGTGTCAGGAAGATCCAGCGTGATTTTCCTCTGATTGCCGTAAGGCGTTGAGCACGCAGAACTCAAGTCTGAGCCAGGATCCACCTTCCAGTGATTTTCCTCTGATTGCCGTAAGGCGTCTTGCTTTCCCTCTGCAGGTTTTGCATCCGAACTCGAGGCAGAGATGGGATCAGATGACTTGGCCGTCGGATGTTATTCTCCCCTTGAGTTTACCGGCCCGCTCTTCGGCCTCCTCCATAACCCTGTCCAGCTGCTCCAGCACCTCGCCCGGATGCTTTTCCAGCACCCGCAGGGAGAGGGCCATCCGTCCCTTGGCCTCATCCACATCGATGACAACAGCTTTGATGCGTTGGCCTGGTTTGAACAAATCCGGTAGCGAGGCTACAAAACTTTGGCTGACCTGCTTGATGTGCAACAGCCCGGTTACCCCTTCTTCCAAGTCCACAAACACACCGAAGGGTTTTAGTCCGCTGACTTTGCCTTCCACCACTTGGCCACTGGTGTAGCGGCTCAGGTTCTCGGACTTTACAGCCGCCCTTTGGGAGAGCACCAGCTTGTTGGCTTCTGGGTTCACCTCGATAAAGCTTGCTGTCAAGGATTGCCCCACCAACTCCTCCAGACTTTCCCGTTGGCTGAGGTGGGAGCGGGGAATGAAGCCGCGCAGCCCCTGCACATCCACCACCACCCCCCCTTTGTTGGTGGCGATCACCGGAACGGTTACCGTCTGGCCGTTGGCTTGCTTCTGGGCCAGCTCTTCCCAAAGCCGCTTCAGCCTCAGCCGCCGCGCCGAGAGCACAATTTGTCCTTCTGCATCTTCCCGCAGGATGAGAAACTCGGCTTCTGTCTTTAAAGGAAAGAGCGCACTCAAATCTTCCCCTGGGCGGATCCCTGCTTCCTTGAGGGGCAAAAAGGCCGGGGATTTGCCGCCAATATCCACCAGAGCGCCATCGTTCTGATGTTGGAAGATGCGGCCTTGCACCACCTGCCCCGGTTGAAAGCTGAGGTTTTGCTTGTCTAAAGCCTGGGCAAAATCTTCCGCAGAAAACGTATCGGCAGCCTGAGAGCGAGAAGAGCGAACGGTCATGGAAAGGGCTCAATTCAAAAAGCAGTGGGTTTCAGGATAACCCAAAACCTTCCAAGGATCCCAGCTCCAGCCTCTGGCCTAGATGTAGTACATGAGCCGAGCTTGTTGCTGTTGTGCCTGCCGGTCGCAGAGGTCTTGTAGGGTGGTCTTCTGGAGAATGGCTACCGCCGCAGCTTGGGCATCTTGCCAGGCCTTCAGGAGCACTTCCCGCTCTGGGGTGAGATCGCCCGAGGGCAAGTCGCGGGAGCGGGTGAGATCTTCCCCCTCGATGGCCTGGATAACATCCAGCAGCGAGATCTGCCAGGGTGCTCGGGCCAGGAAGTAGCCTCCCTTGGATCCCCGTTGGCTGCGCACCAACCCCTGTCTGCGCAAGGTGGCCAGCAATTGCTCCAAGTAGCGGTCGGGTATGGACTGATGAGCCGCAATTTCTTTAATCTGCAGCACCTGGCCATCGCTGTAGTGCTGGGCCAATTCCAGAAGGGCCAGGAGAGCATATTCACTTTTGCAAGACAGTTCCAAGATATCCATCCTTGTGGAGGGCTTAGGTCTATGATACTCCGGTTTTTCACTGGGGTTTAGCGGGATCCCGCCCTGAGCTGGCAATGGGATCCAGCCTGTAAGGTGGAATAGGCCCCTTTGGGAATGGTTTATGGCGAGTGTCGGCAGCCGGTCTGGTTCGGCACGGATCCCAGCGGAGCGATTACAAACCTTGCACCAACAGATTGGCAAGCTGATTGCCAATATCGAATCCGTGTTTCAGGGCAAATCGCAGGTGGTGCAGGCGGTGGTCATGGCCCTGGTTGCGGAAGGTCATGTTTTGCTTGAAGATGTGCCCGGTGTAGGCAAGACCACTTTGGCGCGGGCCATCGCCCACAGTTTGGGAGCCAAGTTTCAGCGGATTCAATTTACCAGCGACCTATTGCCGACAGATATCCTTGGCCTCACCCTTTTCAACAAAGAAAAAGGGGATTTTGAATTTCGTCCCGGCCCCATTTTTGCCCACGTGGTCTTGGCGGATGAAATCAATCGCACCTCGCCCCGCACCCAAAGTGCCCTGCTGGAGGCAATGGCGGAAAAGCAGGTTTCGCTGGACGATCGCACCTACCCGCTGCCCAGCCCATTTATGGTGTTGGCCACCCAAAATCCTTTGGAGTACCACGGCACCTATCCCCTACCAGAAAGCCAGTTGGATCGGTTTTTGGTACGGCTGTCGATTGGCTACCCCAGCCCTGAGGTAGAGCGAGCTTTACTCTTGCAACGGCAACAGGCCGAGCCGGTGGATGCTCTGCAGCCGGTTCTCTCCCTGATGGAGTTGCGAGAGATTCAGTCGGCGGTGGATCAGGTGTATTTGGATGGATCCCTGGCGGACTATCTTCTGCAGGTGGTGCAGGCCACTCGCGTGTCCAAGCTGCTGCGGGCGGGGGTATCCACCCGTGGAGCCCTGGCCTTGGCGCGGGCAGCACGGGCTCAGGCGCTGGTGAAAGGGCGCAGCTTTTGTCTACCAGAAGATCTGCAAGCACTGTTCGTGCCGGTACTGACCCATCGGGTTTCTCTGGCCGGGTCGGGAGAGATGGCCGGCAACCGACGGCAAGAGGCTGAGGCGGTGATTCGGGATATTGTCTCCACAATTGAGCCGCCTGTTTGAGGGATCCGTAGCAGCAATGGTTAACTACAGCAGTGAGTCGGGTCGGATCCGGGGATCCATCCACATCAGGAGCAAATCGGCCAACAAATTGCCCAGAATGAGCATCACGGCCCCCAGCAGAAGCCCCGCCATCACCACATTGATGTCGAAACTTTGAACAGCCTCCAAGAGCAGCTTGCCCAGCCCCGGCCAATTGAAGAAAAACTCGGCAATAAAAGAGCCGCTGAGCAGATTGGCAAACTCAAAGCCCAAGATCGTGATCAAGGGGTTGACGGCGTTGCGCAGCGCGTGCAACCAGATCACCCGCCACTCTGGGATCCCACGGGCCCGCGCCGCCTGGATGTATTCCTGCCGCAGCACATCCAAGAAATTGCCGCGCGTAATCCGCTGCAGCCCGGCAAAGCTGGTGATGCTCAGGGCCAGCGTGGGCAGGAGCAGGTGGCGGCCCAGATCCAGCAACTTTTCCCCCAAACTAAGCTCGGCAAAATAAACACTGGTCATCCCCCCTACCGGCAGCCAGCTCACGTTTTGGGCCACAATTAGCAGCAAAATGGCCAGCACGAAGCTGGGCATGGCCTGGCCCAGGTAGCTGAGCAACTGCAACGCCCGATCCAGGGGGGTGTTCTGCCGCAGCGCCCCCAGGATCCCAAGGGGAATGGCGACCAGCCAAGTCAGCACCACAGAGGACACCGCCAACAGCAAGGTAGCGCCGGCGCGGGAGAGGATGAGCTGTGCTACCGGCACGCGATAGGTGTAGCTCACCCCGAAATCCCCTTGCAGCAGGTTGCCCAGCCAGGTCAAGTACTGCCAAACCAAGGGCTTATCCAACCCCAGCCGCGCTTCCTCTTGGGCAATAAACTCCTGGCTGACACTGGGATCCGCCCGCAAGGGATCCAAAAAGTCCCCAGGGGCCAGTTGCAACAGCAAAAAACTGAGCAGCGTGATCAACAGCAGCACCGGTACGGCTTGGGTGATCCGCTGCAAAACTAAGGCCAGGGGAGGCCAAAGGTCAAAAGCGCGGGAACGGGAAGGCGGAGAGGAGGTTACAGCCACAGATGCAGATGGATACCTTAAGTGGTGCGCTCTTTGAGTTGGATTCTTGTCGAACTATGCTGACATCCTTGCGGCCAGATTTCCAGTGTGGGGTTTGCCCAGTCGAGCGGCTCTCCTACAGGGGAATTCCGGCAGACGGAAGCTGAGGCGGTACACTAGTCAGAAGCTTTTTTTCATCGAGTCCCGTTGGGAAGACCTCTTGCGAAATCTGTTTCTTACCGGCGCTAGCGGCTGCCTGGGACACTACGTGTTGGAGCGCCTGGCCCAGCAAAGGGATCCCGATTTTCCTGAGCAGCCCGCCTACCACCTGTACGTTCTCATCCGCGAGACCAGCCGCCTGCGGCTGCCCCTGGAACGACTGCCTGCCCCTATCACCCTAGTACCCGGCGATCTCCTGCGCATCCGGGAACACGCCGCTCTGCTGCGCCAGATGGACGGGCTGATCCACATGGCGGCAGCTTGGGGGGATCCCGCCCTGGCTTGGGCCGTGAATGTTACCCACACCCTGGAGCTCTTTCAGTTGTTGGATCCGGAGCGCTGTCAGCAGGTGATCTACTTTTCCACGGCCAGCCTTTTGAACCAGGACCTGGAGCCTTTGGCCATTGCCGGACGGGCCGGCACCGACTACATCCGCAGCAAGTACGAGATGCTGCTGCGGCGGCAGGAAAGCGGCTTCTGGCCGGAGCGCCTGCTCACCCTTTATCCCACCCTGCTCTTTGGCGGCAGCCCCCACCACCCCTACTCCCACATCACTGCCGGCCTCAAGGACGTTCTCCGCTGGCTGGATCTGATCCGCTTTTTGCGGGTGGATGCCAGCTTCCACTTTATCCACGCTGCCGATGTGGCCGAGATGGTGGCCTATTGGGTGGCCCATCTGCCTGGTGGTGGCGATTGGGTGTTGGGCAATCCCCCCCTCTCCTGGGATGAATGTGTGGAACAGATGTGTGCTTATTTCAAAAAACGGATCTATTTCCGAGTGCCTCTGCCCCCGGCTCTCGTTCGCGGCTTGGCCTTTCTATTTCGGGTGCGGCTTTCAGCCTGGGATGAGTTCTGTCTGCGCCAGCGCCATTTTGTTTACCCGGCCATTTCCCCAGAAACCCTGGGTTTGCGCTGCCACTTCCCCACCGTGGCCTCTCTTTTGGATACCTACCTCTAGACCACCTTTGAGTAACAGTAGAACTGGACGCTACTTCCTTTCCCTCTGGGACGGGGGGATGAGAGCCGAGGACCCAAGGGATCCCACTCGCCTCCGACAGGGATCAGCCGGTGGGGGCCACCGTTTCTCTGATGGCCAAGGCCTGGAGCTGGGCGGCAATGCGCTCGCGGTTGAGGTTTTGCCCAATCAGCACCAGTCGGGTCAAGCGCGGCTCCTGGGGTCGCCAGGGGCGGTCGTAGTAGGTTTCAAATCGGGATCCCACCCCCTGCAGCACCAGGCGCATCGGCTTGTAGGGGACGGCCACAAACCCTTTGATCCGGTAAAGACATTCCTCTTGGGCCAACTGGCGTAGCTGAGCCACCAGGGATCCCGGCTCATAACCTCCCTCCAAGCTGAGGTAGAAAGACTCAAAAGCTTCGTGCTCATGCTCCTCCCCGTGATCGTGGTGGCTGGGGCGGCGCTCGAGCTGGTCTTCCACCGCTGCATTAAAGCCCAAGAGCACTTCTGGGGGAACCTGCCCCCGCTCACAGGGGAGAATTTGGATCCCAGGGGGCAACCGCCGGCGCAGCCAGCTTTCCACCCGAGCTTGCTCCTCTTGGGTAATCTGATCCACCTTGGTGAGCACCACCAAATCGGCGCAGCTCAACTGATCTTCAAACAGCTCCTCAATAGGAGTCTCATGATCCAAGCTCTCATCTGCCTGTCGCTGGGCCTCCAGGGCCGCCGGATCCCCCACCAGTTGCCCAGAGGCCAGAGCCTGACCATCCACCACCGTAATCACCGCATCCACCGTGGCACCTGTACGGATGGTGGGCCAGCGGAAAGCCTGCACGAGCGGCTTGGGCAAGGCCAGTCCTGAGGTTTCAATCAAAATGCAGTCTAGCTCCGCCCGCCGCTGCAACAGAGCTTCCATGGTGGGCAAAAACTCCTCCTGCACCGTGCAGCAGAGACAGCCGTTGGCCAGCTCCAGAATGGGGATGGATCCCTCCCCCTCACACAGTTGGCAATCCCGCAGCAACTCGCCGTCGATGCCCACTTCGCCAAACTCGTTAACCAACACGGCAATGCGGCGGCCCTGGTTGTTGAGCAAAAGGTGACGGATCAAAGTGGTCTTGCCGGATCCCAGAAATCCGGTGATGACGGTAACAGGGATCTTGTGCATCTGCTCTGATGACTCAGCGCTCTTCAGTTTCCACCCCAAACTTTCTTTCTGCCAATCCTTCAGGGGGGGATGCCCAAAAAAAAGGCCCCCGGTATGGGGGCCAAGCCAAACCATTGAGACCGTTGTGCTAACCCAAAGTTAGCGGATCGGCTTCATCCGGTAAACCGGCTCGTTCTCGCGGCTGATCCCTTTCTCAAAGCCAGCAGCGGCAGCGCGAGCGCGACCGGCATGCCACAGGTGGCCAACAAAGAACAGGAAGCCGAAGATGAAGTTGTGAGCAGCCAACCAGGTGCGGGGGCTGGTGAAGTTCACCGTGTTGATCTCGGTAGCCACACCACCCACCGAGTTCAGGGATCCCAGCGGCGCGTGGGTCATGTACTCCACCGCACGGCGAGCTTGCCAAGGTTGGATGTCGTTCTTCAGCTTATCCAAGTCCAGGCCATTGGGGCCCAGCAGCGGCTCTTTCCAGGGAGCCCGCACATCCCAGAAGCGCATCGTCTCGCCGCCGAAGATGATCTCGCCCGTGGGGGAGCGCATCAGGTATTTACCCAGACCGGTGGGACCTTGGGCTTGGCCAATGTTCGCCCCCAGGCGCTGGTCGCGCACGATGAAGGTGAGGGCTTGCGCTTGCGAGGCTTCTGGGCCAGTGGGGCCGTAGAACTCGCTCGGGTAAACGGTGTTGTTGAACCAAATGTAGCAAGTGGCAATGAAGCTCATCAGGGAAACCGCCGCCAAGCTGTAGGAGAGATAGGCCTCCCCAGACCAGATGAAGGCGCGGCGAGCCCAACCAAAGGGCTTGGTGAGGATGTGCCAAATCCCACCGGCAATGCAGATAATGCCAATGTAGATGTGGCCGCCGATCACATCCTCCATGTTGTCAACGCTGATGATCCAGCCTTCCCCACCAAAGGGAGATTTGAACAAGTAGCCGAAGATCACGGCGGGGTTCAAGGTGGGGTTGGTGATCACCCGCACATCGCCACCTCCTGGAGCCCAGGTGTCATAGACACCGCCAAACCACATGGCCTTGGCCACCAACAAGAAAGCCCCCAACCCCAACAGGATCAGGTGGATCCCCAGGATGGTGGTCATCTTGTTCTTGTCTTTCCAGTCGTAGCCGAAGAAGGGGAAAGACTGCTCCAGAGTTTCTGGGCCGCGAATGGCGTGATAAATGCCCCCCAACCCCAGCACGGCGCTGGAGATCAGGTGCAGCACCCCGATGACAAAGTAGGGGTAGGTGTCAATCACCTCGCCCCCCGGGCCAACCCCCCAGCCCAGAGTGGCCACGTGGGGCATCAGGATCAGGCCCTGCTCATACATAGGCCGATCCGGCGTGAAGTGAGCCACCTCAAACAGCAGCATCGCTCCCGCCCAGAAGACGATCAGGCCAGCGTGGGCCACATGGGCGCCCAAAAGCCGACCGGAGAGATTAATCAAGCGGGCATTCCCAGCCCACCAGGCAAATCCGCCTTGGGTGCGATCTTGCACCACTGCAGAACCAAATGTTGTCGAGGTCACAGAGACCAACCTCCAATGATAGTCAGGAACAAGAGACACCAAAAAAAGTTTAGTTAACGCGAGCGCCTGCCGTTGGGCTCCCTGTCCACTGGGATCCGCGGCAGGGGATCCCTTGGGCAAGCGCTCATCCTCACAGAGCAGATCTCTAGGGATCTACCGCAGCTAAAGTCGAGCGAGCTCAGTGGGTTTAGAGCGCATTGCCGCGGGGGAGGACTTCTTCAGGGAACTCAAAGCGCTCATGGGGCTGGTCCTGCGGCGCCATCCACGCCCGAATCCCCTCGTTCAGCAAAAT
>NZ_JBSSAH010000063.1:0-8426 GCF_054058415.1 Thermostichus sp. MS-CIW-38
TTTCTCGTTTTGACAAATTGGCCAGGAACTTCTTGAGTTTTCTCTATCTCGTCAGTGCTCTCTTTTGGCTCAAATGAAAGATCAACACAACCTAGCCTGTTCGCATGAGCAGTGCAGAACACTATCCCTACACGGGGTGGGCCCTCGACCGGCAGCAGAACATCCAACGCCCTCTACTCTTGGCCGGTTGGGGAGAAAAAGTGCCCCTTCGTTACTTCCAAAAGAGAATCTCCCCGCGTGACATACTCCCGCACTCATGCTGACGCAAAGCGCTCCGCGCCGCTAGAGAGAAGGTCTAGTCAACTCTAGATCGCCCGTCAAGGGGCAACCCGACTGTTGCCAGCGGCGGATGGCCTGGGCAGTGAGTCCATTCGTTACATCGCGAATGGGGATCCCCGATCCGGTTACCTGCAGACGCACCAACCGCCAGGGATCCCCAGGAGCAGCCCGCAGAACATAAGCCTCGTAGGCCAGTTGCAGGGTTTCGCTGCGCCGACCGGCCAAGGAGTTGCCCTCCTTTTGGGGGTGTTGGGGCAAGACCAAGCGGCGCTCCAGCGTGGTGAAATACAGCCGAAAAGCTTCTGGAGAAGCAGTTGCGGTGTCCGGCAAAACCTGAGCCAGCTCCTGTTGGCGTAAGCGGGCCGGAGACCTTGGAGAGAGCATTTCAACCTCCGGCTTCCCCACCAGCACAACCTGAAACTCAGAGCGGGAGCGGCTCAAGGCCAGATTGAGAAACAAAGGCAACTGCTCCGTTAGAGCCTCAGCCCAAACCTGAGGAGCAGCCAGGCAAGTTTCCCCTCTTGCCGGAACGAAATGCTCCGCACCCCTAACGCGCCCAGGAGTGCTGACCAGGCCCAAAACCACCGACAAACCGACTCCTAGCCAACATCTCCTGCCGGATCCAGCCGGCCTTTTTTCAGGGATCCACTGCACAAGCCTACGGCGTCGTTGCATTACAGAACTACCCCAATAACATCGGGCATCTCCCCACACCCTCACCCGGCAGCATCCCATGAGGCTTGGAAGCGCCGCAAGGCGGCCACGGGATCGGGAGAAGCGGTGATGGGGCGGCCCACCACCAGATAATCGGCTCCTGCCCGCAGAGCTTCGTCGGGCGTGCAGATGCGCTGTTGATCCTCCTCTCCATCCCCCGCCTTGGCTTGGCCCAGACGGATCCCGGGAGTAACCAGCAAAACCTCCGGCCCCAAAGCTTGGCGCAGCCGCGAGACCTCCT
This sequence comes from Thermostichus sp. MS-CIW-38, assembly GCF_054058415.1. Lineage (NCBI taxonomy): Bacteria > Bacillati > Cyanobacteriota > Cyanophyceae > Thermostichales > Thermostichaceae > Thermostichus > Thermostichus sp. MS-CIW-38. The sequence goes on from NZ_JBSSAH010000063.1 coordinate 1,235, forward strand.
GAGGAGAGCAAACCAGTCCAGTAAAGCCTTGGGCTTGAGCCAGCCGGGCCAAATGCAACACATAGTCGGCGGGATCCATCTCGATGCCCAGTTCCTGTCGCACCTGCGGGGGGCTGATGCTGGTTAAGAGGGTAACCGCCAATAGCCGACAAGGACTGCCCTGGGCAGCTGCCACGGCTGCCCGCAACATGGCACTGCCGCCGGCAGCATGGACGGTGAGCAGATCCACTCCATAGCCGACGGCCACCTCCGTAGCCCTCCCCACGGTGTGGGGAATGTCGTGCAGCTTCAAATCCAGAAAAATGCGCTTGCCCCTTTCCTTGAGAGCCTGCAGAACGGAAAAACCCGCAGCAGTGAACAACTCCAGGCCCACCTTCCACCACAGCACCTGCGGCAAAGAGTCCACCCACTTCAAAGCCTGCTCTTGAGAAGAGGTATCCAGCGCAACAATCAGGCGGTCACCCTTCATCGGGGCTCATTCCGAGGCTCGTAGTGGGGACAGCCCTCACAGGGGCCGCAGGGGTTGACGGCACAGCGCAACTCTGGAGAATGGGCATTGTAGCGGCAGGTGGGATCCCCGATGTATTCTGGCGGCGAAGCCACGTAAGTGTAAACAACCACACCCCCAAATCCTATCGGGCTGACGAAGAAACGACTGGTGGTGAAAGATTCGCCAGAAGGGTTGAGGGTTTCCTCAAAGGGTTCTGGCTCAGGCTCCAGCTCCACTTCCTCCTCCAGATTCCAGAGGGCTTCCCACTGCCTAAGGGTTTCCTGTAAAGGCACAGCCAAGTGCTCTGCCAGCTCCATCAGGGCAGTCTCCAAAGAGGCCAAACTTTCTTCGGCCACTTGGGCAAAGGCTGCAACCCATTCCTCCAAAAGTTTCTCAAAATCCATGCAGCAGCGACCTAGAGGTTCCTTCTTCACCTTACCGCCAGCCTGGGCAACCTTTAACTTCCTCCCCGGCAAACGGCATCCACTAGAGCTTGATTCACCAATGGAAACAGCTCCGCCAACTCTTCTGTGGATAGGTTTCCGGTACAGACATTGGCGCGAATATGCCACTCTGCCCACATTTGTGCCGAAGGAGCAGCAGGATCCCGGCCCTCCTCAGAACCTGAACCGCCCACAGGTACCCGAGGGAGGCTGCGTCCCGACCCAAGGTTCAGTTGCAGTACGCTGTCACGGTTGATGCCGGTTAGAGAGGTTTGAGCATTAACCCCTTCAGGCAAAGCAAGCGCCAGGGACAAAGCCATCCAAGACAATCCACAAAAGGTAACGCTGCGAAACATGGGATCCTCGCCGGCTAGGATTAGTTTATTTTAAGAGCCCTATCTTGAGCGCAATTATAGCCACTGCCTCCGGTTCCTCTGGGCAGAGCCGGGCTAAGTCTTCCTACGACCGCAGGCCGATTCCCGACCACTGCACGCAATGACGGCCCTGCTCATCCTTCAGGGATCCATCGCGGCGGTAGGAAAAGAAATCTTGGGGTTGGCTGAGGGTGCAATGGGGGCTGACGGCAATGTGTTCAGGGGGGATCCCTTGGGCTTGGGCTTGGGCACCGTTGACCCAGCGCAGATCCAGGCGAACCTTGCCAGGCAGAGGATCGGGCAAGAGAGCGGCGCGGGCATCCAGCCCTGGGGGTAGGCTTTGCAGCACCTGCTCCGCCACCTCCTCTGACACCTGATAGACTGACCCCGAAATAGAGGGCCCGATGGCCACGCGGATCCCAGCAGCAGGGATCCCCGCCTGTAAAAACTCCTGCAGCACCTTGGACAAGATCCCCGCAGCAGTGCCTCTCCACCCGGCGTGAATGGCCGCCACCCATTCTCGACTGGCCACCAAAATCGGCACACAGTCAGCGGTGCAGACCCAGGCAGAATCTCCTTGGCGGCGGGCAATGACCGCATCTGCCTGAGAGCGGGTAGGGATCCCTTGACCAACAGAGCAGTCCTGCTCTCCCTTCTGTCCAAGGGTTTCCGTGATCCCATCTGCCCAAACCCAGTTGCAGCCATGCACCTGATGGCCCCACGCGGCCTGTTCAGGGGGCAGTTGCAGCCGAGCGGCCAACTGAGATGGGGGATGGGGATGACCTTGGCGAGAGCCAAAAGCATGAGGCCACTCCGCCAAAAGCTGACACTCCAGCCAGCGCCATCTCCCTGCCTGCTGCCAAACCCACAAGGCGGAGCCACTCATTGGCGAGAGCTACCCAGGCCAGCAGTGGGCGGGGATCCTTGAGACCGATGTTGGGCGCGGAGATGGCCCACCCGCTCTTCCAAACACATCTTTAGCTCGGCAGGGTTAAACAGCATCGGCAAAAAATGAATGCTCCGGGTTTCTCGAAAAAAGAACAACACCGGCAGCGGCGGCCAGAAAATTTGCCAATCCTGCCACTCGCTGTAGGGGAACTCGCGGATGCGCCTGGAGCCGCTGTAGACCTGCAGCGCCGTTCTGGTAAAGGCCAGCCCGATCAGAGAGGTCTGCACCACCAAAAACAGGCCAAACAGGCCCACCCCTAGCCCCGCCCAAAACGAAAGCCAGAACAGCGGCACCGCCAAAGCCAACACCGACAGGCTGAGGCGAAAATCCGGGGTCAATAGATGGGCAGAATTGGGTCTAATCATGCCCCACTCCTCCTCTCAGGGATCCCAGACCCATTCTAGGCCGCCTCGGCAACTCTTCAGAAGTCAGAGGATCTGTAGGACATAGAGGAGAGAGCCTCTTCTCGAAATCAGGGAACGAGGGGCAAACCGAACCCGTTTTTTGAGTTATCCCGAAAAATACTTGGGATCCTGGGGAAATTGGGGTTTGCCATTGAGCTTCTTCCCACAGCTGGCCGATACAACCGCGCAGGCGGGATGGAATCCTCGCGTAGCTCTCAACTGAGGGCCTCACCGCGTGCGATGGTATACGATAAACTCCAGAGTTCCGCAAGTTTACAGATCAGAACCGGCAAGACGACCCCCATCTACCCAAATGCGCCCTTGGGAAAACCGGCATAATACGGATATAACGAGTGCTTACTGCTAACCCGCACAATTCGTTGGGCCTCTCCATGCCTCTCGACCCTCTCTCTCAGTTGCCAGAGGAGCCAACCACTCAGATCCCCTTGGAGTTTTACGAGCGCAGACCCCAGCCTGAGGCAACTGCGGCCTTTCTAACGGTGCTCAGCGGCGCCAATGTGGGCATGACGTTTCCCTTGGCGAGGGGTGGAGTTTTGGGGCGCAGCCACCGCGCGGACATTCAGCTCTTGGATCACGCCGTCTCCCGGCAGCACTGTCGGCTGGAGAGAGAAGATGAAGGTTATGTCCTCACCGACCTGGAGAGCCTCAACGGCACTTATGTCAACGGCGAGCGCGTCAGCCGCGTTCTCCTGAAGGATGGAGATTACATTCAAGTGGGGGCCAGCACCCTCAAGTTTGCCTACTACAACGCGGCAGAAGAAGCCTTCTTTTTGCAAATGGCCACTGCCGCCCTCCACGACCCGCTGACCGGCTTGCATAACCGACGTTTTTTCCTGGAGCAACTGGAGCTGGAGATCCCCTTTGCCCTTCGCCATCGCATTCCCCTCCACGTGCTCTATCTGGATTTGGATGGGTTTAAGCAAATCAACGACCGCTGGGGGCACTGGGCTGGGGATCAAACCTTAATCCAGGTGGCGCGGCGATTGCAAGCTCACGTTCGCCAAGACGATCTGGTGGCCCGCTTGGGGGGCGATGAGTTTGCCCTGCTGGTGCGCGGGATCCCGAACCCGCAAATCTTGGGGCTGGCAGAACGCTTGCGGCAGGCCGTCCAGTCCCTGTCGGTGCAGGTGGAAGCGGAGACCATCTCCCTAAGCTGCAGTGTGGGCATCACCTCTCTGCTGGAGCTGGGAGAGGGAACTGACCCACAAAGTCTGCTGGCTGCTGCCGACAAGGCCCTCTACCAAGCCAAAGCTGAGGGGGGTAACCGAGAGACTTTGCTGTAGCTCGAGGCCACCTGTTGGGGTTCAGGATCCCTCTACCAAGCTGGCATAGGCTTCGGCACTCATGGTGTCCTCGAGATCTTCGGGGTTGGCAATGCGCACCTTGATCAGCCAGCCATCGCCATAGGGATCGTCGGCAAGGCTTTCGGGGCTCTCCACCACCGCTGTATTCACGGCCACCACCTCTCCAGAAAGAGGGGCATAGAGATCTTCAACGGCCTTGACCGATTCCACCGAGCCAAAGCTTTCCCCTTTTTCAATCTCTGTCCCTTCTTCGGGCAAGCCCACGAAAACGATATCCCCCAGTTGATCGACGGCATAAGCTGTGATCCCAATCACCGCAATATCATCCTCAACATGGATGTACTCGTGGGTGTCCACGTAGCGCAGATGGGATGGATACTCCAGGGCCATGCCGGTTCTCCCGTAGAATTCAGTGGATTATTCTAGGGTGAACTCTCGGAGATGGTAAAGGGCGGATCCCAAGCCCGGCCCGCTAGAGAAACTCCATCAGCAGCCGATTTACGGTTTGCGGCGCTTCCTGCTGCGCCCAATGGCCGCATTCGGGGATGTACTCCTTGCGCAGGCCGTTGGGGAAAAAGGGATCCATCCCCTCAGTTAGCTCGCGGCTGAGGGCAAAGTCTTCTTCTCCCCAAATCAGCAGGGTAGGGGCGAGGATTTGCCGCATGGGCTGCAAAAACAGGTTCTGCAAAGTGGGCAGGTTAAAAAGCTGGCGGTAGTAGTTGAGGGCAGAGGTGAGAACCTTGGGTTTGGAGAGGGCCTCTTGGTAGAGCTTGAGGTCGTGGCGGGTGAAGGCGCTTTTGCGCACCGAGGTTTCCTGGAAAATGCGGCGCACCCAATCTCCCAAATCCCACTGCAGCACCCACTCTGGCAGCCAAGGCAATTGAAAAAAGAACAGGTACCAACTGCGGCGCAGTTGATCCAAGTTGCTCAAGAATTCCCGGCGAAAGCAGGCCGGATGGGGAGAATTGAGGACGGCCAGCTTGCGAATCTCCTCAGGGAAAAATTGCGCCCAGTGCCAGGCAATGGCTCCCCCCCAATCGTGGGCTACGACCACCGCCCTCTGAGCCCCAAAGTGGCTCAGCAAGCCGCGGATATCCTCGGTAAGGGTATCCAGGTCATAGCCGTGATCCGGTTTGTCGGAATCGTTGTAGCCGCGCATGTCGGGTGCCACCACGCGAAACCGCTGCGCCAACACCGGAATCTGATGCCGCCAGGAGTACCAAAACTCCGGGAAACCGTGCAACAAGATCGCCAGCTCCCCTTCCCCTTGGGTGACGTAGTGCAGTTGAATGCCATTGGTAAGGGCATACCCGTGCTGCCAGGTTCCCATTTTGGCGGCTACCTCAGGAGGAAGGCGGGGGATCCCTGCTTCTGCCATGTCGTCTGCTCTCGAGCTAACCCATGATTTGGTATCCACCCATACTAACCTTTGTCGCCGGTCTTCCCTTTGCCGGCGCAGGCTTTTTGAGAGGCATCCTACGAAGAAAGCTTAAGAGAAAGTCTGCGGGTGAACAGATTAGATGAACACTAGCGCAGAAGGCCAAAGCCCAACATCCCCGCAAAGCGTTGCCATTTTGGGAGCCGGGGCTTGGGGAAGTACCCTGGCGATGCTGGCTCAGGGGCAAGGGCACCGGGTGCGGGTTTGGGATCGCCGCAAGGGCCTGGATTTGGCAGAAGTGCTCCAGGGATCCCAAATCCTCATCTCAGCCGTCTCTATGGCGGGGGTACGCCCTGTGGTGGAAGCAGTGCGCCAGGTGGGGATCCCACTGCAGGCAATTTTGGTCTCGGCCACCAAAGGGTTGGATCCACTGCAGCTTCTGACCCCTACCCAAATTTGGGGGGCCACCTTCCCGGAGCAGCCCCTGGTGGTGCTTTCGGGGCCTAATCTTTCGGCGGAGATCCGCCAAGGCTTGCCGGCAGCGGCAGTGGTGGCCAGCCGGGATCCCTGGGCCGCTGTGCAGGTGCAGTATGCCCTTTCCTCGGAGCGGTTCCGCCTCTATACCAGCAGCGATCCGCTGGGAGTGGAGCTAGGCGGCACCCTGAAAAATGTTATCGCCATCGCTGTTGGCGTGTGTGATGGCTTGCAACTGGGGGCCAATGCTCGTGCGGCTCTGGTTACCCGCGGCCTGGCAGAGATGATCCGGGTGGGATCTAAGCTGGGGGCACGGGCAGAAACCTTCAATGGCCTGTCGGGGTTGGGGGATCTGCTGGCCACCTGCCACAGCCGCTTGAGCCGCAACTACCGAGTGGGCTACGGGCTAGGCCAGGGCCAACCCTTGTCGCAGATTTTGGCGGAGATCGAGGGCACCGCCGAAGGGGTTTACACCGCTCCCGTCGTGGTCGAGATCGCTGCCCAGCACGGCATTCAGGTGCCCATCACCCAGGAAGTGCATCTGTTGTTGCAAGGGCAGACCACCCCCACCGCCGCCCTCACCCGCCTGATGGAACGTCAACTGACTTCGGAATAGGCTGCCTTCACTTCTCCCAAAGGAGGAGGGGGGTTTCTGGCATAACCGCAAATCTGCGGATGAGGAAAGTTGTTCCGCACTCTATCAGGATTTTTGCAGAGCAGGGAGATCCCAGAATGAGCGATTTGGCGGAGTTTTTTTTTCCAGAGTTTCCCTATGCTGCAGCTGTAGTTCTTCGACTTGTTCTTGCATCAACTCGGATCTCTCTGGCTCCGGGAAGGCGGACAGTAGGCCCGACAGGTTGGGCCAGGTCTTTGTTTAATTTTTTACAAAGTTATGTCCAAACGCATCCTGGTGATTGAAGACGAACCCTCTATTCGCACCTATCTGCAGAAGGTGTTGCAACGAGCGGGGTACGACACGGTGGCGGCCACCGATGGAGAAGAGGGCTTGCAGATGGTGCGCACCCTGATGCCCGACTTGGTGTTGTGCGATGTGGTGATGCCCAAGCTGAACGGCTATGGGGTGCTGGATGCCCTGAGATGGGATCAGTCTACAGCTCACATCCCCTTCGTCTTTCTCTCCTCGAAAATCTCTCCCGAAGAGATTGAACAGGGGCTATGTTTTGGCTCCGATGCCTATCTGACGAAGCCCGTTGACCAGAAACGCCTGCTGAAAGCCGTTGCTGCCCAATTGTCTTGAGTTGACCAAAAGGCGCGGCAAGCCCCGTCCTTCAGGGCGGGGAAGGATAGCGCCGACCGTAGCCGACGCCCTTTAAAAACGCAGTGTCGGCCATGTG
>NZ_JBSSAH010000064.1:0-8090 GCF_054058415.1 Thermostichus sp. MS-CIW-38
TTGCGGGATACCGCCTTCCTGCTCAGAGATAGGCAGGATGCGATCGCTTCTTTCCTGAACCATGTTCAGGAGAGTTCAGCGTGAATGTATCAGGCAAATGCAACAACTGCAACAAGCCTATGTTGTTCACCATCAGGGCTACCGCAAACGCAGCCGGGTAAGCCCAAGCGTTGACTGCCCAGTTATCGAAGGAAAACCGATCCCAACGCTGCCGGGATCCCAGCTTTAGGCTCTGCCGCCAGAGCAAACGTGAGCCGCGGAAAGCGCAAATCTCCACTTGATCCAGCCGTGGAATCCGCAGTTGCTTCAGGATCAGAAACAGTTGGGCGGCGGCAACTTGGGGGGAGAGCTGAGGCCGATAAGGGGATCCAATGAGGTGAATGTGCAGGGTCTCGTCGGCAAAGTCTACCCGGACACACCAGCGACGCCGCAGCAGTTCTGTCCGCACAACCTGCACAATTGACTGGGCGTGTCCAGCTCGGGCCAGGGCTAGGGGATCCGGTGGCCTGGGCATCCCAAGATACCTCGTCGGAGAACAAGCAGTGGGATGGAGAAGATACGCCCATTATCCTCTGGCCCCGCAAGCAAGAGCGGAATTGCGCTCCTTCTCAGGCTGCTCCGAGGGCAGGTTGGTATAGTTGAGGGCAGCAGGTGTGGGGAGTGGATGGAAGGTCATGCCTGAATTCGGCAAGCCGGGGTCAAGGCAGATATGGGGGGCGATGCTGCTGTTGAGCTTGGCGGGGGCAGGGCTGTTTCCCCCGGAATCTGTCCAGGCTCAGGCGATTACAGCCCCAGGTTTATCGCGCATTGAGCGTTGGTACTACGACCCCCAGCAGGGGCGGCTGGAAGTTAACACCCAGGGCGAGGTGCGGCCTTTTCTGTTCGTGCTGCAGAATCCGCCTCGGGTTGTGCTGGATTTTCCCAACACCCGCTTTGGACAGGAGCCCCAAACCCAGACTTTTGCGGGCCGTGTCACCTCTGTGCAGATTAGCCAGCTTACGGATACCATTACCCGCTTTGTGCTGTATCTGCAGCCGGATCAGCCCCTCAGCCTCAACCAACTGCAACTGCTCACTGCCGGCCCCTCCCGCTGGGCTGTTCAATTCACCCAGGCCGGATCTCTCTCTTCTTCTCCCCCTTCATCTGCCGGCTTATTGGGAGGTTCCAGGGATCCCTTCCCGCCGTCCCCGCCTTTGCCGACACTGCCTCCCCGACGCCCGGCACCCACCCCATCTCCTCGCTCCGGCCATCAAATTTTAGAGGTATCCCCGCAAGCAGAAGGCTTTTTCATCCGTACCCAAGGCAGCCCCTCCACTACGGTGCGGCGCATCCTCGATCCGGATCGGGTAGTGGTGGATTTTCTCAACACCACCCTCAGCCCTGCTCTCACCCAGCGAGCTTATGTCATCAACCGTCTGGGGGTTTCGCGGCTGCGTATCGGGCAGTTTGAGCCCACCGTTGCTCGGGTAGTGCTGGATGTGGATTCCTCCGGTGGCGACTGGGAAGCCCGCTACGACCCACAGCGAGGTGGGATCTGGATCCAGCCTGCCGGGGGTGCTGCCCAGGCCAGCCTTTTGCCCGAGGTCAGCTCTGTCAACAGCAGTGGGCCGCTGGCCACGTTGCAATCGGTTCAGCTCCAGGGCAACCGGTTGATCATCAGCGCCGATGGATTCATGTTCTACCGGGCCGGCTGGGATCCCGAGAGTGGTGGCTACCGCATCAACGTGGCGCCCGCTCGCCTGCCCCAGTCTATGCCGGATCCCGGCTTGCCGGTTGGAGGGCCGGTGGAGCGGATCCGCTTTGTCCAGGAAGATGCCCGCACGGTCAGCATTCTGGTGCAGCCCGCCGAGGAGTTCAATGTCTTCGAGCCCAACCCCGGCCAGGGATCCCGCCGCATTACCTTGGAGCTGCGACCTCTGAATGCTCCTCCACCAATACCTCAGCCGCAGACGCCCGGCCCTGCCTCCCCTTCCACCCCCCAATCTCTGAACCGGACGGTCATTGCCATCGACCCCGGCCACGGGGGACGGGATCCCGGTGCCATCGGGGTGGATGGGATCCAGGAGAAGGACATCGTGCTCTCCGTTGCCCACCAGGTGCAACGACTGCTGCAGGAGCGGGGGTACGGGGTGGTGATGACCCGCACCGATGACCGGGAAGTGCTGCTGCAACCGCGGGTGGATATGGCCGTTCAGGCCAACGCTGCCCTGCTGGTGAGCATTCATGCCAACGCCCTGGATCGCTCCGGCATTCACGGCATCGAGACCTATTACCTGCGACCCGATAGCGCCGAGCTGGCCGCCATCTTGCACCGCAGCTTGGTCAGGGCCACCGGTGCTGCTGACCGGGGGGTGAGACGAGCCCGCTTTTTTGTGGTGCGGGAAACACCTGTGGGTATGCCCTCCGTGCTGCTGGAGTTGGGATACGTAACCAACCCAACCGAAGGGCGAAAATTGGCTACTGCCGAATATCAGGCTATTTTGGCGCGGGCCATTGCCGATGGCATTGAGACTTTCTTGCGCAGTCGCTAGCCGTTGGCTGAGCTTGTTCATGTCTATCGGATCTCTCAATTGATCCTTAAGTAAACTACCCGGCTCCGACCGCTAAGCGGTACGAAGCGGGCTTTCAGCAGCCCTGAGCCTGCTCTGCTCTACCAGAGAACAAAACAGGCCCGAACCTCTAGGCCGGTTTACGGCAGCCCCCAAGAGCGCAATTACGTTTGCACCATTCAAGTCCGCATCTCCTTCCCATCCACAGTGCCCACACTTAAACTTCTTCCCACTGCGGTAGGATTGCGCAGGATCGGGATGGATATGCAAACACCGGTGGCAGGTCTGCGACGTGTAGGCGGGCGGCACAAGAATCAGAGAAACCCCTGCAACCCTCGCCTTGTACTCCAGAAACTGACGTAGTTGGTAGAACGCCCAACTGTTGGCCCTGCGCCTTTCGGTTTTGCTGCGTGGCTGTTGATTGACCCTTTCCCGGATCCCTGTCAGGTCTTCCAGAGCGATAGCGCTGTTGGTAGCTTTTGCCCTAGAGACAATAGCTTTGGAGATGCGATGATTGACCCACACTTGAAAGCGTCTTTCCTTGCCAGACAGCCGTTGCAACAGTTGACGGCATCTGCGCCGCGAACTGCGTGTGCCCTTACTGGCTTTGCGTTGGAGTACCGCCCTCAACCGGGAGTAGTGGTCTCGGACTCTGTTCAACTGCTGTCCATTCCAGTTGTCCCCCTCTGACGTATGGGCAATATCTGTCCTCCCCAAGTCCACCCCGATCACCTTGTCGGTATCTTGTTGCTTGGGTGGCTTTTCCTCTACGCAAATCTGGATGTAGTAGGAGCCATCTTTGCGCTTGATCAGCGTGGCAGCTTTTGGGTTGGAACCAGCCAGCATCCCACGCTGGTAGTTGCCAATGGCCAGTTCAAAGCGTTCTCTCCCTTCCACCGTGGTCAGCGACACCGTCCAGTCTTTTTGACGGAACGAAAAGATGCGAGCGTCGTAGGTAACAAAGCCGCTCTTAAACTCCTTGACGGGACGCTTTTTCTGCTTAGCCACTTTGCGGGAACCCGCTACCCGTCTGCACACCTGTTGAGCCAAGTTACTGGACAAGCCGAACCGAGCTCGAATCTCGTAGTAGCAAAGGGATTGCAGTTTGACCGCGTTGACGATCTTCTCCGGCGTGTTCTGGTTGACCCAATTCAAGGCTTGGCCAAAAGCCTCCAAAGTCACGTCCAATTTGGCGGCTTGCGACTGGGCTACCTTGAGCTTGCAGGAGACGGTCAGGACTTGGGTCATGGTTCTATTGTAACCTCGCGTTCCTCCCGGCACTGACCCTACGGGTACAGTGCGGGGCTCCTGCGATTTCTAGCTGATCGAATTGACGATCCAGTTGGCCCAGTTGATCTCAGAGGGAAGGCAGGGAATCTGTCGCCGAGATTCTCGAAAGCAGGGTAGGATACAGCAGCTTAGGCCAAGGTGTTGAGGAGAATGGAGCATGCGGTGGGAGTGGGGATCGGATCCGGATCCCAGTTGGCCAATTGGGGTGTTTGACAGCGGCTTGGGCGGGCTGACGGTTTGGCGAGCTTTGCGCCGTCGGCTCCCCCACGAACGGCTCATCTACTTCGGCGACACAGCGCGGTTGCCCTATGGGGAACGCTCGCCAGAGGAGATCCTGGCCTTTGTGCGGCAAATTCTGACGTGGATGCAGGCGCAGCCGGTGAAGCTGGTGGTGATGGCCTGCAATACCAGCTCGGCCTTGGCTCTGGACCACGTGCGGCAGGAGTTTGCCCTGCCCGTTCTGGGGTTGATCCTACCCGGCGCCCAGGCAGCACTGGCCCAAGGATCCCGTATTGGGGTGCTCGCCACGGTGGCCACGGTCAAGAGTCGCGCTTACTCAAGAGCCATTCAAGAGTACAGCGCTCTGGATCCCAAACGTTTTCCGTACCCCGTTTACTGTTGGGAGCAGGCCTGCCCTGAGTTCGTCCCTCTCATTGAAGCCGGATGGCTGGATAGCCCTGCTCTGCGACAGGCGGCTGAACGCTACCTGCAACCGCTGTTGCAACAGGGGATCGATACTCTTGTCTATGGCTGTACTCACTACCCCCTGCTGGATCCAATCCTGAAGCCTTTGCTGCCGTCCTCGGTCAAACGGGTAGATCCAGGGATGGCGCTGGTGGGATCCCTGGCCCGCGAATTGAGCTTGTGGGGCTTGCGCCGCCCCTCGACCGCTGCCCAGGAGGAACCCCACCGTTTCTGTGTGAGCGGGGATCCAGAGCGATTTGCCCAGTTGGCCACTCCTTGGTTGGGCTTTCGGCCCCAGGTAGAACGGGTGGAATTGCCGGCTTTGGATGTCAGCAACTCCCTCCGCCCCTGAGCGCCCTTCTCCTCGGGGATAAAGATTGGGGGCCCCTCAACGGGTCATCACCTGCAAGGGGAAACGTTCCGCCAACTCCCCTTCCACCTTGGGTAGCCATTCCTCTTGGAACACCCACACCTGCCCCTGCTGTACACGGCCATCGGGGTTTTGCGTCAGCTCCAGCCAGTACACAAATTGGTTTCCCCGCAGCACCACCCCTTGGATGGCAAGGGCCAAGGTATAGCCCGGACTGCCTGCCAGAGCTTCTGGGGATGGGTAGCGAATCACCTCCACTGCCTGATCCAGATCGGCGGCGATCTCCGGCCCATAGACATCGCGAATGGCTTGAAAGAGATCCTCTGCTGTCAGTCCTTGGGGGCGAAAGAACGTCATCCGTTCCGAGCGAATCGTCTCCCGATCCAGCGGGTTGATGATCCGTCCCGGCGGAGCCACCGAAGCCAAGAACGTAAAACGGGATCCATCCGGCCCCACTCGGTTGATGTTCAGGGTTTCGCCCGGACGGGGCCGCAGCACAGGATTGTCCCTCACCCAGGCCGCCACCTGATCCGGAGATTGCCCGGGGATCCCCCAAGCTGCCAACTGAAGGCCCGTCGCCCAACAGGCCATTGCCAAACCGGTTCCTCGCACCCAGCGCAGCCTTTTGCCCCAGCAGGACAGAGCCCTTGTTGGCTTTGCACCCAAGACCGGCCAGCGATTGCAACGCACGTTCCCATTCCTCCGGGCAAACAACACAAAAACACCACAGTAGAATTAGAGAGACTAAGAGATAAATTGAGCGGGCATGGGCAGATCCATCCTCGATGCAAGCGCCCAGCAGTCTTGCCCCTCCCCACTGTACCTGAAGATGTCGGCGCGCCTGTTGCGTCTGAGCGCGAGCATCACGGCCAACGGTTGCAAAGATCCCTCGGCAAGATGCGCAGATCCCCGGCGGCTTATCCGCCAAAACGTAAAAAGTATCTTAAGATCAACGGTAAGCAAATCTCATACGCACTAGGTCAGCACCTCAGGAGGTAACCGATGGCTCTCGTTGCAATGCGGACGCTGCTGGATCATGCCGCCGAACATGGCTACGGCATTCCTGCCTTCAACGTCAACAACATGGAGCAGATCCAAGCAATCATGCAGGCAGCCCATGAAACCAACAGCCCCGTTATCCTGCAAGCCTCTCGAGGGGCACGCAAGTATGCGGGCGAGAACTTTCTGCGGCACCTGATCCTGGCGGCAGTGGAGACCTACCCCCACATCCCCGTCGCCATGCACCAAGACCACGGCAATAGCCCGGCTACCTGCTATTCCGCCATCCGCAACGGCTTCACCAGCGTCATGATGGATGGATCCCTCAAAGAAGATGCCAAAACCCCGGCCAGCTACGAGTACAACGTGGCCGTGACCTCCGAGGTGGTGAAAGTGGCCCACGCAATTGGGGTAAGCGTGGAAGGAGAACTGGGCTGCCTGGGATCCCTGGAAACGGGCCGTGGGGAAGCGGAAGATGGCCACGGCGCGGAAGAGGCGCTCAGCCATGACCAACTCCTCACCGACCCCGACCAAGCGGTGGACTTTGTGGAGCGAACTCAGGTGGATGCGCTGGCCGTAGCCATTGGTACCAGCCATGGCGCCTACAAGTTCTCCCGGAAGCCCACTGGTGACATCCTCGACATGGAGCGCATTGCTGAGATCCACCGCCGCCTGCCCAACACGCACCTGGTGATGCACGGTTCCTCCTCGGTGCCCAAGGAGCTGATCGACATCATCAACGAATACGGCGGCTCCATTCCCGAGACTTACGGTGTGCCGCTGGAAGAAATTCAGCGGGGCATCCAAAATGGAGTGCGCAAAGTAAACATCGACACCGACAACCGCCTGGCCATCACAGCTGCCGTGCGCCGCGCTCTGGCCGAGAATCCGAAAGAGTTTGACCCCCGCCACTTCCTCAAGCCTTCCATTAAGGAAATGCAAAAAGTCTGTGCTGAGCGCTACATTGCCTTCGGCTGTGCTGGCCATGGCACCAAAGTTCCGGTGGTTACCTTGGATGAGATGGCAGCCAAGTATGCTTCTGGAGCTTTGGCGGCTCAGGTGAAGAAGACCGTTGCGGTCTAGTCCCCACATCCTGCAAGAACTCTGGAATGCTTGCCGGGGCGCTTCCAGGGTCTTCCTTGGAGATCAGCTAGGTCACTGGACTCAGATTGGACAAATAAGGGGATCCAGCTGGGATCCCCTTTTGCTTTGGAGGAACTTGATGCATTTTGGGGGTCAGGCAGCTTTTGCCGCAGAACGTTTTTCCGTCTCAATTTGATGGTTCAGCAACGCCAAGCTTAGGCAGTCCAACAGTTCCAGGTCAGCCTCAGAGTAGCGCCGCTGAAAGAGCAGCTCATTGATGCGGTTCTCTTGGCCCAAGCTGAGGAAGCTGCTGCGGAACACCTGCTCCACGATTTCTTGGATGCTGGAGGGCAGAGTAACAGAGTCAAGACTTGTATTCATGGCTGGTTCTGTTTGAGAGATGGTTTTTGAAGGGAGAAGACTATCTTTGCCAAGAGGTGAGGTAGCGCTGCTCGATGTCCTGCAGGGAAAGATGGGAAGCCCTGGGCCGCGGCTCATTCACGGAGGAGACATCGTTCTGCCACTTGAGGGATACTCCCAGCAGTGCTCCCAAAGAGAAGCTCTCGCTCAATAGGGCTGCTATGCGGTAAGTACGGTAGTCCAGGGTTAGATCTTCACTGACTTGCATCTGTGTTTCCTCCGTATTTCTAACGTTCATGCCCCTATCATAGCCTCGAGATCAGTGGAAGTACAGAGAAACATCGAGGATTTGCGTAGGCAATTTGTACGTTTCTTCTACGCGATTTGGCGGATATCGGTGGGATCCCAGGGGTCTTTGGGGCGGGTTCAGGGTTGAGTCAGGGATCCCAGCCCAGCAGAGCACAGATGTCCGCAGCCAGGGTGGCGGCGTTGAAGGGTTTGCCGATGAGGCCATTGGCTCCAAGCTGAGCCAGAGAGGAGGGTGAAACTGGGAAATTGACATCCTCCCCGGCCTGAAGGCTGGAGATTCCTACCACGCTACGCATGGATGGCTCCTTGCGCAGTCGTCTCGGCGGGTTCCTGCTTCCGACCGCCCGTGCGGTTCGATCCACAGGCCATCCGGGCTGACACGGGTGGTTCACCCACCCGCATCCCGACCGCAGCGTCGGCCGTGTCCTGCCCTTCGTCTCGCAACA
>NZ_JBSSAH010000065.1:0-7082 GCF_054058415.1 Thermostichus sp. MS-CIW-38
TGCTCAAGTAATCTCTCTCCTTGGGGCGACTGTAAACTCGCCTGAAATTCCGAAACTTAGCTGTCCTCTGGGGCCGCTAGGGATTGGGATAAAGCTCGCACCCTGCGCATAGCGCGGGTGTCGGGTAGTTTACCAAACAGCTTAAGACCTGCCATACGCCACAGCCTCTCCCCGGAAGAGGGAAAGGCTGGAACTGGGTTGGGAAGTAAACTGCTTTTCTGGTACTCTGGAATACTTGTGCTCTGTGGGCAGTTGAGAGTGGGGTTGCGGCCAGGTGCCCCCATCAGTAGGCTAAGCCCATGCTGCGGGTGGTTTCGGGGCCAAGGTAGACTCGGATGCTCAGAAAATCGGTGGGACAAGCGGTTTCACAGCGTTTGCAGCCAACGCAGTCTTCGGTGCGGGGAGCGGCAGCGATCATGCCAGCCTTGTTGTTCCCCTTCCAGGGCACCATCTCCAACACGTCGGTGGGACAAGCCCGCACACACTGAGTGCAGCCGATGCAGGTGTCGTAGATCTTGACCGAGTGAGCCATTAGCGTTCTCCAGTCGAGCAGGTTGAAACGTTAAAAAGAGGTTTACCGAATCCGCAGGGCAGCAGCATCGCTGCGCAAGTGCCCTCAGTGTACAGTAGTCCTGGGAAGCCTCCAAAATCTCCGATCCAAATGTTCAAACAAATTTACATCCGGTGGGGTCGTCCTCTGAGCTGATGGGAAGGTTGCTAGGGTTGGGCTAGGATCGGCCTGAAGATGACAGGACAAGGGATCCCGAACATGGGGCGCTCGGTGCAAGATTGGCGAAGGCAAACTCAGGGCAATCTGCGTCGTCTGGGGCCAATTTTGCTGGAGATCTTCGAGGAAAACGTCCCTCGCCTACGCCGCTGGGATCAGCAGCTCACCGATTGGGTGCGCAGCCGCCGCTGGGGGGTGGATCCGTCTCTGCCCAAGGTGGCTATCTATGTCCTGGGCGCAGTGGTGATCCTGGCGATCCCACTTCTCACGTTTGTGGCTTTGGGGGCCTTTCTGACCTTTCTGGGTGTCCAAATTGTCCAAAAGTGGTCACAAGGGGATCCCGCTCGCCAAACTCAGCGCCGCTATCTGCGCAGTGCTGACGCGGATGATGATGACTTTGATCTGGATTGAGAAAGGGGCTGCGGGGAATGGGCGGGCTAACTGTCCGCCGACCGTTGGGGCTCCTGGGAGTCTTGCTGCATGCCCAAGCGTTGTTTGACCTGTCTGATCACCTTCTGGTGAGAGCGGTTTTCCAGCCTGTTTAGGCCGATGGCGCCGGCCAGGATCCCCAACTGTAAGGCCAAGCTGGGCAAGGTGGTGTTCAAGTCCCGTCCCGCCAGGGCTCGAAAGAAAAACACAAACGCCCCGATGGTAGCCGAGAACCCCACCGCCAAGTAGATGAAGCGCCGCAAGCTGCGGTAGGGAGCGGCCAGCTCCGTCAACAGCCTCACCTGCTCTGCTGAAGAGGGATCCCGGCGTTGCGACAGGGGCGATCTTGGCTTGGGATCGGAGTCTGCCATTGGCTACACCTCCTCAGGCAACAAGAGGGGCTCCCGACCGGAAACCCCCGCCAAAACGGCTTCGGCAGCGCGGCAGGCGGCCAGAATATCTCGCTCTTCCCCTCCCAAGTACACGCGGCCAAAGCTACCGAAAGGCATCACTTCTAGGATGTTGATCTGGGCAGATTTTTCTGCCTCGTTGGCAGCCAGGGGGGCATAGCCTGCCGGTTGCACCTCCAGGATATAGAGGGTTTGGCCAGCCAGGAGCATTTGGCCACGGCGGGAACGGTTAATCAACTGGGTTTGGTGGGGATCGATGTTGCGGATGATCTGGCTGGAGATGATGCGGGGCTTGAGGCGCTCCTGTTCACTCACCCCCAAGGCAGCCAGAATCGCCCGTCCGGCGGTGCGGGTATCCCCTTGGTTGCTGGAGTGTACTTCCAGAAGGCCGTAGAGGCGTTCCACCACCTGCAGCCCCGGCCTCACCGAGGTGGCCTTCAGGGCAATATCCATAACGCGGTTGATCTCGATGCCGGGGGAAATCTCGACCCACAAAGAAGTGTCCCCAGGCAGGGGCAAAAAGCCGTAGGCTACTGTGCCCAGATAAGCAGCATACTGGGGTTGCAGCCGATCCAAAAACACGTAACTGCGAAGGTCGATCCCCAAAAAAGTCCTCCCTTTGGGCTCAGTTGGATGTTGAGCTGATGGCGATCTACATTCTCATTCTCCAGCCTCATCCCAGCTCTTGGATCTTGGGCAGACCGGCCAACCTTGGCGCATCAGTTGGGTTGCTGCCCGGCTCTACAGATCGCCCTGAGCCACCACCTTCACCGTTGTCAGGGCTTCCACGTCGATGGGCCCGCGCACGTGCAGCCGCTGGGTAGAAATGCCCAAAGACAGGTCGCGAAACGCTCCCAACGTGGGGATCCCAGCTCCCCGGCCTGCCGAGAGGGGGGAAGTGTTGATGTGGATCAGGGCGGCATCTACTTCCTGGAGAAAGCGCTGGGCCGCCGATTGGCTATCGGTGAGGATCGTCTCCGATTGACGGCAACCATTTTTGTTAATCCAGGCGATCGCCTCCGTCAGGTCGGCAATGGGCTGCAGGCGCAGATGAGGCCGTTCTGTCGAGTCAAAGCCTTGCCCAAGCGGCTGGAGCTGCGGGAACTGTTCCAGAATGGGGGCGGCTGCCTGTACAGCAATCCCGTGACCCAGCAAGTCCTCAATCAAGGCGGTCAGATGGTTGGTGGCCCAATCGGTGTGGATCAGCAGCCAGAGGGTGAGAGGCTGATAGATGGGGATCCCTTCTGAGCCATACTGGGCGAGGGGATCCAACAAAGCCGATTTGACCAAGGGCCAAGGGGCAGTGCGATCCAGATAGATGTGGCCGTAGCCCAAATGGGTGGCCAGAGTCGGCACTTTGCTGGCCTGCAACAGGAACTCCACCCAGCCGGGGCGACCGCAGGGAATCACCAGGTCGAGGTAGCGGGTTTGCTGTAGCAACGGCAACAGTGGGGAATCTGCTTGGGGATCTGCGGTTCGGTCTTGGGCGGGCAAGGTTTGAATGGCCCCTTCCGGGATCCCGTGCTCATAAGCCGTCTCTGCCAACAGGTTGACCATAGCCTGGTGAGTTTTCTGGATGGGACCGCTGCTGGCCAAAATCACGCCATTTCCTGTTTTTAGGCACATGCCAATGCCATTTAAGGCAAACTCGGGGTAGATTTCGTAGACCAGAGCAATCAACCCCAACGGGACGCGGTAGCGGCCAATAAACAGGCCATTCTCCTGGCGGTGCCCTTTCTCCAGCTTGCCAATGGGATCCGGCTGCTGGGCCAGGAGAGTCAGCAACTGGGCGGATCGCTGTAGACGCTCGGGGGTGAGCTTCAGGCCGTTGAGGATCCACTCCGGTACGGTTTGCTCGCGGCAACTTTCCAGGTCGAGGGTATTGGCTTCCAGGAGCAGATCGGAGCGCTCCAACAAACACCGCGAGAGAGCCAGCAGGGCCTGGCGCTTGGTTTGGCTGCTCAACCGCTGCATCTGCGGTAGTAAGCGGCGTACCTGTCGCAGAGTGGTACCTAAGTCAAAGTCTGAACCGAAATCTGTCACTTGAACTTCTCCCGCCTAGCCCATTAGAGACAGACCCGCTGCGTTCTCCAGACCACTGCTAACAAGAAATGGTTGGATCCACAAGTGCTGGGGCTGCCAATTCTGGAGACCAGTCGCTGGAGAAAATCTCACTCACCTCAGGGCCGCCGCAGCAGCAGGATCGCCGTTACCATCAGCAGCGTTAGCAACAAGCCGAGAATCATGAACCAACTGAGCAACTGGGTTTGGTTTGGGAAGAGCACTGCGCCGATGAACCCAACCGCCAAGACAATGCCCAAGCTGAGGGTGAGGCCCAAGAGCGCGGATCCCTGTAGGGTGTTTTCCCGCCGCAACACCCATTGGTAGCCGTTCCAGAACCACATTTTGCGATAGGGATAAGAAACGGCCAGTTGCTCGATGTACAGGCGGTCGGGGGTAATGGCAAAAATATGCTGGCAACGGCTACACCCAAAGGCTTCGGTTAGGGTGATCAGGCGTAACTGACCTTGGTGGCAGCACGGGCAGGGGTAAATTTTGGTGGGCTCAAGGGTCTGAGCGACACGCGAGGCTGATTTTTGACGGGGAGACTTGCGGGGAGAAGAGAAGGCCACAGCTCTCAGCCGGTGAGAAGTTGGGATCCCTCACATCCTATCTTCAGGAAAGCGGAGTCAAGCCACCCAGAGATGGTGGACGTAGCGCCAGGTGAGGATTTGGTTGAGGGCGAGGAAGATCAAAGCTAGAAGCCCGTAGCCCAGCTTCAGGATAGTGCCAAGATAGCCAAGCACCCTTTGGGGGATGAAGCTGAAATCGGTGTGTTTGGCCCAATGCACCAACGCCAGCACCTGCAGGATGTGAACCGGCAGGCAATAGCGGCTCATGCTTCGCTGGCCCAAGGGGCTCGTACCCGTCAGGGCAATGTAAAACATGGCCCAAGCAGCCAGATGAAATCCCAGCCGCTCCCGCCAACACTGGCTTCTACCTGCCATAACTCCTGCCGCATCCATTAAACCTGTAACAAGCAGGGATCCCAGGGTGGCAGACACAAACAGTTGGCTAAGAGCGTCAGCCCACAGCCCAGGGTCTTTCATCGGTGCAGAAAGAGAGAGTAAGCTTTGCCAGCGTTCGGCGGAAAGGACATATGTGCGAGCTTGGAAAATAGCTTGATAATTGGCTTTCACGCCGGTAAAGTAACGCTGCATTTCCAGGTAGAGATCCCAGCGTCCGAAGCGGAGCTGACAGTAGAGAAAAAAGCCCAGGCCACCCAACAGAGCCAAGCTCGCTGCCATACTCGTCCAAAACCAACGGCGGGCTTGGGTTCTCTCCCCCGCTTTCAGGAGATTCAAAAAAGGGAGCAGCGCCACCGGCAAGCCGACAATCCGAGTAGCACTCATCACCAAGCCGTGGATCCCAGCCAGGAGCATCAGCAGGGGACGGCCCCCGTGAATTGACCAGTAGAGAAAACCCAGTAGGCTGGCCATAAACAAAGATTCGCTGTAGCCCACGACCAGGTAAAAGCTGGTGGGATAAAAGAAGATGAGCAAACTGGCCAAAATTTGCCAGAGGGGGGGAATTTGCCACCTGCGGTAAAGCAGGAAAAGGTAAACCCACATCAGCCAGCAAAAGAGCTGGGCGGTGAGGTAGAGCCCCAGTTCAGGGTCAACTCCCACAAGGTGACTGATTGCGGCCACTGCCAGGGGATAGCCGGGGAAAAAAGCTACGTTGCTCTGCTCATAGGCAATCTTGTCGAAACCCACAAACTGGTACCCCCGCCGCACAATGCTGAGATACCAATAGCTATCCCGCTGACTCAGGGCTGTGAAGGCAGAAGCATAGTCGCTCTCCTCACTCCAGAACGGGATCATGAAGATCTGCAGCACCGTCAAGGCCAAGCTGGGCAACAAGATTTGCCCTAAAAAAGGGGCAAGATGCTGCCGACCTCGCTGCAACAGATGACTGAGAGGAAAGCTCATCGCTGAATCTTTAAAGACGGAGATGTCACTTCGATTTCTTCTTGGTAATCATCTTGGTAATCATCGGCAAGGTTCACCTGCCAGAGGTCGTAGTTCCTTTTTGATCTCCACCCTAAGGCCCTGTGGATTCCTTGCCAAAGTCTAGGACTTTTGAGATACCGCTTGGTTCAATTGACACCCTCTAAGAGTGAGAGTGTAAATATTATAAAACGGCTCTAGAACAGGTCGAGAAACTTCCCCACCACCGGCCAATTCCCTGCCAAAACCTAGGACAATGAGGGGAGAAAGGAAAGGTTAGACTGGTGAGGCTGCGGCTGGAGGCTGGCCTGTGCTGTTGACCAAGGGCTTTGAGGTGGAAATGTACACCGGCACCGCCGCCGGGGAAGTGGTGGGCTTGTCGGATCGCATTTGCCAGGCTTTGCCAGGGTTTGTGCGGGAGCCGGATCGGCGCAACGTGGAGTATATCACCCCTCCCCTTCGCCGCTACGAAGACCTGCTCTGTGCCTTGTTGCGGCCTCGCCTACAGTTGCGGCAATTTTTGCGCCGTCTTGGCCCTTACACCCTTCTGCCAGGGAGCACGCTAGCTTTGGGCGGCAGCGACCACTTCGAGCGGTCGGATCCCGGCAACCCCTACCACGACTACATCGAGCGCACCTATGGCACGCGGGTGGTAACTGCTAGCATTCACATCAATGTTGGCCTGCCAGGTACCGAGGCCATCTTCCGGGCCTGTCGCCTGCTGCGAGCGGAAGCATCTCTCTACCTAGCTCTGAGCGCTTCCTCTCCTTTTCTGGACGGACGGGTGACGGGATCCCACTCCAGCCGTTGGCAGGTGTTCCCCAAAACGCCGGCTCAGGTGCCCTTCTTCCGGGATCACGCCCACTACATTGCCTGGATCCAGGAGCAGCTAGCCTTGGGCACCATGCAGAATGTGCGCCACCTGTGGGCCTCGGTGCGACCCAACGGCCCGGAGCGGCCCTACCATCTCAACCGGGTGGAGCTGCGCATTTGCGATCTGGTGGGGGATCCGGTGATGGTTCTGGCCATTACCGCCTTGGTGGAAGCCCGTCTCTGGCAGTTGCTGGCCCAGCCGGAAGCGCTGGATCCCTTGCGGGGGCCCTTTACCCCGACAGAGCTGGAGAGCCTTTGCGAGGCCAACGAGCAGGCTGCTGCCCGAGAATCGCTGCAATCTCATTTGGTCGATTGGCGGACAGGCCGGGAACGGGCGGCCCAAGAGTGGATCGAAGAGCTGCTGACCGAAGCTTGGCGCATTGGCCAACCTCAGGGCTTAGGCTGTTTTCTAGCTCCCTTGCAAACTCTGCTCCACCAGGGCAATGAGGCCCAACGCTGGCTGAAGCAAGTCAACCAGGGATCCACACCTGCCCAGGTGTACCAACAGGCCATCCAGGAGCTGGCCGAACAAGACCGAGAGAGCATGACTCTAGTCAATAATAAGCTCAACTATACTGAAAATAATGTATAATATGTTCAGTACGGATTACTACCAGTTGATCTTTCTGTTTA
>NZ_JBSSAH010000066.1:0-6948 GCF_054058415.1 Thermostichus sp. MS-CIW-38
CTCATGGGCTTATTGTAGTTTATCCAGACTTTTGACCAGCAAACCTATATGGAGGAGGGCTTTCCTCCCGACACCAAGCCTGCGGCTATGGTGCGCGCCTCCAGCCCGAAAATTTGGTGAACCATTGGATTGCCCTGTTTGTTTTCATCCCTCTTCCCCATGAGGTGAGGGGATCCTGCCTATCGCAGATCGGTTTGCCCTCCCTCGCTGGGATGGCTTTCTTGGATGATCAGAGCAGGATTTTGTGAATTCAAATCCCAAGTGCAGGCCAAGCCTTCTTTGCCGAGATCTCTTCGCTTCCCTCAACTCCATTGATGACTTAGCCTATTTACCCTAGGAGACACTATGGCAACTCTTTACTTCAGCCCGCTTTTCGAGGTACAAGCTCTGCAAGCGGAGCCCAACCGGGGACGCTCTCGCTCCTTCCTGCCCACTCCTCTGCAGGTTTGGGAGAGCGACGAAGCCTACACCGTCCAGTTGTGGGTGCCCGGTGCCAATCGGGAACGCTTCCACATCGAGGCCACGGCTCAACAGCTCTCCATCAGCGGCGAGATCCAGGTTCACGGCCCTGAAGGTGCTGAATTGCGCTACCAAGAAGTGGAGCCCCAACCTTTTCAACGCATCCTCAAGCTGGCCCGCCGCATCCAGCCGGAGAAAGTCTCGGCCACCTATCGCGACGGCATCCTCACCCTCACTCTGCCCAAAGCCGACGCAGCGCGGGTGATCAAAGTCCAAGTGGGCGCCTCAAACCCCACTACTCCGACGGAAGCCGTGACGGTGGAAAGCCAACCTGCCTAGGATCCCCCTCTTTTCGGGAGAGGGGCTGGGGGTGAGGATCCACTGCACGCGCACCTCATCTCCCACCTTAAAATCCAGCGCCCGGCTGGCATTGCCTCGGTTTTGCACGATCTCCACCCAGCCGGAGCTGCCCACCAGGGCCAGCACTTCCCCAACTTCTCCCTCAGCAAAGGTGGCCACGGAGCGGACGGGGATCCCTTTGACCGAGGCGCTCCAGCTTCGACCTTCCACCCACTGTCCGGGCAGGTTGGTGATGCCGTTGCCGAAGTGGTCGATGGCCTGGACCAGGCCGCGACAGCCGTTGGTCTCCATCTGGGGTGGCGGCCACTCCCAGCGGGTTAGTTCTGCTACGTCTAGGGGATCCCCCAGCTCCGCCAAAGGGATCCCGTTGGCCAGATGAGCGGCAACCGGGGCAAAAATATCCCGCCCATGAAAGGTGCGGCTGGGAGAGGGGGTGCGCCAATAGCGGGGCCGGTTGAGTTCCACAGCAGCCAGCGCCGGAGTTTGGGCCAAAACGCCGCTGAACAGGCCATTGTCAGGGCCAACCAAAAAGCCCGTCTCGGTTTGGATGGCTACCGCCCGGCGGCTACTCCCCACCCCTGGATCCACAACGGCCAGGTGAATGGTGCCCGACGGCAGATAGGGGTAGGCCGTCATCAGGGCAAAGCGAGCCGCCGCCACATCCTGAGGCGGGATCTCGTGGCTGAGGTCGATGAGTTGAGCCTGTGGGGAAAGGGTATGAATCACCCCTTTCATAATGCCCACATAGGGATCCTGCAGGCCAAAATCCGTCAACAGGCTAATAAAAGGCATACCCTTTTGAGGCTTGAGGATCCCAGTTTAAGGATCCCAAAAGATAACAGCGCTTATGGATGGGGTGGCTAGCGGGCGGCAAGAGCGGGTTCTGGGCGTTTGTACACCTGTCCCAAACGCGCCAACTGCTGCACCAACAAACTCAAGAACAGGCCCACATCGGTCACAATCCCCACCGACTCCAGGGATCCCCGATCGGCCAGCTTGGTCACCACTGCCGGGTTAATGTCCACGCAGATCAGCTTGACCCCGGCAGGCGTCATGTTCCCGGCACCAATGGAGTGCAACATGCTGGAGAGCATCAGCACCATGTCGGCCCCCTGTAGCAGCCGTGCGTAATCCTGCTGGGCCTTGATCAAATCCATCTCCGTATCTGGCAGCGGCCCATCGTCGCGGATGGATCCCGCCAGGGAGAAGGGCACCTGAGCGCGAATGCACTCGTAGAACACCCCACCGGTAATCACGCCCGCTTCCACCGCAGCCCGGATGCTGCCATACTTGCGGATGAGGTTGATGGTTTTGAGGTGATGCTTGTGGCCGCCCTTGACCGGCGTGCCCCGCGACAGATCCACCCCCAGCGAGGTGCCGTAGAGATTCTGCTCCAAATCGTGAACGGCAATGGCATTGCCCCCCAGCAGTGCCTGCACATAGCCTTCGCGGATGAGGGTGGCCAAGTGGGATCCGCCGCCTGTGTGGATGACCACCGGCCCTGCCACCACCACCGTTTTGCCGCCCCGCTCCTTGATTTGCCGCAGCTCCCAGGCAATCTGCTCCACCAGGATCTCCACCCGCCGCTCGCTGGAGACCCCCGATCCCATAAAGGTGAACTCCTGGGAAGAGCGCTCTTTGCTGGCCTGGCGCACGGTGCGGATCCCTTCCACCCCACACACCACGGCATCCCCCACCTGCAAATCTCGAATCAGGGTGCAATAGGCTGAAAACTCCGTCTTGCCATTGCAATCGGATCCCTTGACCACGATCACCCCATCCATGCGCTGCCGCTGCACCGGGATCCACTGGCCGGCCACCCGCACCTGCGTGGGATAGATGGTGGTGACATAAAAATCGTCGGGCGCTACCCCTGCTTTCTCTACCCGCTCCAGACGGGCATCTTGCTGGGTTTCCTCCGAGAGACGGGCCCCCTGCTCGATCAAGGCGCTGAGAATGGTGTCCAGGGTCTCTTCGGTGGGAGCGGAAACGGCCAGTTCCACCGTGGAAGTGCTCTGCCGTTTTTCCCCAAGTTGAAACTTGAGGATCTGGAAGCTGCCGCCATTGTCGACAATGCAATCGACGGCTCTGGTGAGCAGGTCGCTGTCCACCAAGTGTCCCTGGAGGGTCACCGTCCGGCTGAGCACCGTGGCCACCGGATCGGTTTGGGGAGCCACCGTCTCGTCGAGGCGCAGCGTCAGGCACTTGGCCGCCCCACCAGCTTTCAGGAACTCCGTCAGCTCCGTCTGCACCACCGCAAATCCCCGCTCCTGTAGGGCGGCTTCCAGCTCTGGGCTGACCCGATTCACCAAGATCGTGCCGTTCACATCCACGGCATTGCAGGCAAAGTGAATGGCATCCGCCTCCTGAACCGGGATCCGCTTTTCGGGGGGCACCCGCATCTCGATCAGGCGGTTGGAATAAGCATCAAAAGCCGGCGGGTAATAGAGCAAATAGCCTTCGGAGAGGGGGCAGAAGCAGGTGTCCAGGTGGTAGAACCGCTCGTCCACCAGCCGCAAAGACAACACCTCGATCCCCAGCCACTTGGCCAAGTAGGGGTGAGACTCCAACATGGAGCGAAAGCCGTAGCCCGCCCACAGCCAGCGCCCTGCCCGATCCAACAGAGCATCTCCCGCCCCCTCAAAAGCCAGGGCTGGCGGCAGCTCATAGACGGTGTAGCCCTGTTCCTCAAACCAAGCCTTGAAATGGGGCTGTTCCCCCTGCCGCTCTGGGTGATAAAAACGGCTCAGCACCACCTTGGATCCCAGAATGAGCCCGGCATTCGCCGTAAACACCATATCCGGCCATCCCGGCACCGGCTGGATCAGCTTCACCTCCGCCCGTTGCGAGAGATGCGAATAGAGAGCCTGCCACTGCTGCAGCGCCCGTTCTCGCGAAGAGCGGTGAACATTCCCCACCATCCAGGGGTTGATCACATAGTCCACCTCGTAGTGATCGGGTGGGCACATCAAATACCGAATGGCACCAGGCATAGATCTCAGAGCGCAATCTGCAGCAGGGCATCCCCTAGATTAGCAGTTGCGTGAGCAGCATCCTCAAGAATCATGAAAGAATCATTATTTGTGGGAATCTTTCGCCAGCTCTGGCTGCAGTGGGCTGGGATCGGCAATGTTGGGCAACTCCAGACAGTAGCCCGCCCCATAGACGGTTTTGATGTACTGGGGGTGGCGGGGATCCGGCTCCAGCTTGGTGCGCAGGTGGCGGATGTGAACACGGATGGTCTCGATGTCGTCGTCGGGCTCGTAGCCCCACACCTCCTGCAGGATTTCGCTGGGGGAAACGGTCTGCCCATGTCGCTGCATCAGACAGTGGAGCAGGTCAAACTCCAGGTGGGTGAGCTTGATCGTTTTGCCGAACCACAACGCCTCAAAGCGCTCCGGCACCAGCGTGAGAGGGCCATAGGTGAGGATCTCCCCATGCTTGGCCGCCTGTGGGATCCGGTCTGAGCGACGCAGCAGGGCCCGCACCCGCACCAGCAGCTCCTGCACCTCAAAAGGCTTGGTCAGGTAGTCGTCGGCACCGGCATTAAAGCCCTCGATCTTGTCCTGGGTTTGGCCGAGGGCGGTGAGCATCAAAATCGGGATCTCGCTGGTGCGCTCCTCCCGCCGCAAGCGCTGACAAACGGTCAGGCCATCTACCTGGGGCAGCATCAGGTCGAGGATGATCAGATCGGGGAGAACTTGCAGAGCCAGTGCTTGTCCGCGCACCCCATCGGTGGCCTTCACAACCTCGTAGCCCGCCAACTCCAGATTGATGCGCAGGATATCCAGAATCGAAGGGTCGTCCTCAATAATGAGTATGCGAGCCATAGCCGGTTGCAGCCCAAACTGCGGATAAAACGTTTTGTTAAATGTGCTAACAAAGAGCCGAAGCTTTACGACTGGAAGTTTACTTAATTTTAGCCTCATTGCAAATCTTACTGCGAAGTTAACCCGCAGGGTTGCCCAGCCCGGAGCCGGATGCAGGGGAAACTTTTCAACCCGTTTGGGGCAAATGGGTGCGTTTTTAAGGCCTACGGCCCGCTATCGCGAACGGATCTCCCTTTGGGGGAAGTGCTCCGCACCGCTGGCGCGAACGCGGCGATGAGGCGGCGGGTGTAGTCTTGCTGCGGCTGCTGGTAGATCTGGGAAGCGGGGCCAAGCTCTTCGATGCGGCCCCGGTTCATGACCATGATGCGGTCGCTCATGAACTTGACCACGCTCAGGTCGTGGGAGATGAACAGGTAGGCCAACCCCAGTTCCTCCTGCAGATCCTTGAGCAAGTTCAGCACCTGGGCCTGCACGGAGACATCCAGGGAAGACACTGCCTCATCGCAGACGATCAGGCGGGGCTCCGAGGCCAGGGCGCGGGCAATACAGATCCGCTGCCGCTGTCCTCCGGAAAACTGGTGGGGCAGGCGATCTAGCGCTTCCGGATCCAACCCTACCCGTTCAAACAGGCGTTGGGCCCGTGCTCGTCGCTCAGCAGCATTTCTCCCAATCCCGTGCAGGGCCATCGGCTCTATGACGCTGGCTCCCACACTCATGCGCGGATCCAGTGAGGCTGCCGGATCCTGAAAGATCAGCTGAATCTCGCGGCGGAGACGACGTAAGCGTTGGGGCGGCAAGCGGAGCAGCTCCTCGCCGTCGTAGATCACCTGGCCAGAGCTGGCACGGACCAGGCGCAACAGGGTTCGCCCCAGGGTGGTTTTGCCGCAGCCGGATTCTCCCACCAGCCCCAAGGTCTCTCCGGGGTAGAGGTCAAAGGTGATCCCATCCACGGCCCGGATCTCGCCCACCTGGCGGCCAAATGGCCCTCGACGGACGGCGTAGTGGGTTCGCAGATCCTGCACCTGCAACAGGGGGGGCTGACTGTACAGCCGGCGCAGCCGTTCTTCCTCTAAGGACTCCGTCCCGCTTACGCGAACGGCAGCCGGGATCTCCACCTGCTGCCACTGCTCCTCTGGGGATCCCCCTTTTTCCAGAAAATCCTGGACGGTGGGCAACCGCCGCAACCGCCGCTCCAACACCGGGCGACAGGCCAACAGGCCGCGGGTGTAGGGATGCTGGGGATCCCGAAAGATCTGCTCCACCGATCCCTGTTCCACAGCTTGGCCCCGGCGCATCACCACCACCTGATCTGCCAGTTCGGCCACCAAATTGAGATCGTGGGTGATGAAGAGGATGGCCATCTGCCGGTGCTGCTGCAGCTCCCAGAGCAGGCGCAGGATTTCCGCTTGCACCGTAACATCTAGAGCGGTGGTCGGCTCATCGGCAATCAACAGTTGGGGATTGGAGGCGATGGCACAGGCGATGGCCGCCCGTTGGATTTGGCCGCCGGAGAGCTGATGAGGGTAGCGCTCCAGCATCTGGGGAGAAAGCTGCACCTCCTCAAACAGGCGAATGGCTTGGGCGCGGATCTCCGCCGGGCTCAGGGAGGTGTTGGCCCTCAAGGTTTCCTGTAACTGCTGGCCACAGGTGTAGAGGGGGTTGAGGGCGGTGCTCGGCTCCTGGAAAATCATGGCGATCTGGGATCCGCGATAGCGCCGCCGTTGCCGGGGATCCAACTGCAGCCAGTCCACCGTTCCGTTGGGGCCCTTGAAGAGGATTTTGCCCTCCACCCGGGCCGAGCTGGGCAGCAGATCAATCAGCGTCAGGGCGGTCATGGTTTTGCCGGATCCCGACTCCCCCACCAGGCCTAAGGTCTGGCCGATCCCGATCTGGAAAGACAGCCCGTCCACCACCGGGGATCCCGAGGGCTCGCCAGCTGCACGGCTGGGCAAGAAAACCCGCAGCCCTTGTACGGTCAGCAAGGCAGAATCGGCAGTAGAGACAGCCTCAGTCATGGCGACGAAAGTGCTCCGCACCGCTGGCGCGAACGCATTAGGGGAATTGGCAGGATTATAGACTACCGCCCCCGCCTTGGCCTCCAAAGTGCTCCGCACCGCTGACCAAAAGGCGCGGCAAGCCCCGTCCTTCAGGGCAGGGAAGGATAGCGCGAACCGTAGCCTATATCGTTGTCATCACGCATAGGTCAAGAATACGATTGAGCGGTGCAACGACTTCAAGCCTTCAAGTACGAATTGCTGCCCAACAGCCAGCAGGAACGGCAGATGCGCCGCTTTGCTGG
>NZ_JBSSAH010000067.1:0-6362 GCF_054058415.1 Thermostichus sp. MS-CIW-38
TCCGGGCTTGTTTTGTTCTCTGGTAGAGCAGAGCAGGCTCAGGGCTACTGAAAGCCCGCTCCGTACCGCTTAGCGGTCGGAGCCGGGTAGTTTACGAAAATTGAGGCCTTTTTCTGCTCGCAACTTCTTGCCCTGAGGGGCAACTTTGTCCACCTCCAGCACCACGCCTGCCGGCTCGATCCTTACCACGCGGGCGCCGATTTTGCCGTCGTCGATCCAAACACTTGCCCCTACCTGCAGGTGCGCCAAAACCTCCGGCAGGCTGCAGGTCACCTGGCAGGAGATATCGGCGCTGGCCTCAGGAACCTTCGCGGTGAGCAGGATGCGATCCCCGCGGTACACCTTGGTTTTGCCGGGGGGCATGGCCACTGGGCCGGTGCGGATCTTGGGGCCAGCCAGGTCCAGCAAAATCTTGCAACGCCGTTGGGTCTGGGCTTCGGCCTGGCGCAAGTGGGCCACCATTTTCTCCCACACCGAGGGCTCGTCGTGGGCGCAGTTGATGCGGGCCACGTTCATGCCCCGCTCCAACAACTGCAGCAACAGCTCCGGCTGCTCGGCGGCTTCGCTGGGCAGGGTCACCATGATGCGCGCGCGGCGATGGGGAGAAGGGGGGCCAAACAGCGCCTCGGCGTGCTGCTCTAGTGCCGTATCCCCGGCGTAAAACTCTTCATAGCTGGGTGCCGTATGGGTCAAACCCTGGGTGGCTGCCAAAATAGCAATCACCGCATCCAGGCCCTCCAGAACCCGCGACTCACAGCGCCCCAGCGAGGACAGCCCCGCAGCCGCCAGCTCCAGTTGCAAGCTGCGCAGATCCTGTTGGCGCAGCGCCAGGTAGCGCGCCAGGTTGTGGATGGCCGCAGGAGGGCTCGTAAGGCAGCCCCAAGCGGCCAAGTATTTCTGGGATCCCTCTACAACCTGCTGCCGCAGCTCCAGGAGCCGCTCCAGCAAACTCCTAAGATTGCAGGAGGGGGAAGAGGAGGAAACCATGTCGAAAGTCTTCCCAAGACAAACCCGGCCCAATTCTATGCCTGAGCTTACTTGGGGTCGATCATAGGCGGGTTAGGTTGAGAAAGGAAGGCGATAGCCTTTCATTGCCCAGTGTTCCGGTCTAGAGTCGTTAACAGCCTTCGGCTGTCCTGCCTACTACTTCCTTGGGTTGCGTGAAACTTCATTCTCTCCCTCCTGCCCGTTCCCGCGAGCGGCCTGACCACAGGCTCTCCCTCGTTTGCGCGGTGGGCCTGATGGATCGCTATGTCCTCTCGGAGATGCTGCTGCCGTTTCTCTTTGGGGTGGGAGCTTTCACAACCTTGGTGATGGCGGTGGGATCCCTGTTCGAGCTGGTGCGCCTGGTGGTGGAGGCAGGGTTATCGATTTCAGCAGCCTTGCAGGTGTTCGTGCTGCGGGCGCCGGGGATCATCGTCCTGACGTTCCCGATGTCCATGTTGCTGGCCACGTTGCTGGCTTATGGGCGCTTGTCTGCCGATAGCGAAATCACAGCCCTGCGCGGCTGCGGGGTGAGCCTTTACCGCCTCATGGTGCCTGCCCTCGTCCTCAGCTTGCTGGTGACGACGTTAACGTTTCTGTTCAATGAGCTGGTGGTGCCGGTGAGCAATCGCCAAGCGGCCACGACTTTGAACCGAGCTTTAAATCGGGATCCGGACTTCCGGCGGGAGAATATCCTCTACCAAGAATTTGGCGAGATCCTCATGCCTGAGCCGGACGGCACCTTTTCCCGGCGACAAGGGCTAACCCGTCAGTTCTACGCCCGCAGCTTCGATGGGAAGCAAATGCGCGGCATTATCGTCCTGGATTTTTCCAACGAGGCGCTCAACCAAATTCTGCTGGCCCAGCGGGGGCGCTGGGATCCCCAAGAGAATCTTTGGGTGTTTGAGGATGGCACCAACTACATCGTTTCTCCGGATGGCACCTACAGCAACATTGCCACCTTCAGCCGGCAGGAGTTGCGTCTGCCTCGCGCGCCGCTGGAGCTGGCTCAGGAGATTCGCAGCCCTGAGGAAATGAACATTCGGGAGCTGAAGCATTACATCGAGGTGATCGCCAGTTCTGGAGATCTGCAACGGGTGCGCCGTCTGCAGGTCAGCCTCAACCAAAAGTATGCCATTCCTTTCGCGTGTCTGGCGTTTACCCTGATTGGGGTGCCTTTGGGGCTGCGCCCGCAGCGCACCGGTTCCTCTTTGGGGTTGGGCATCAGTGTGCTGATTATCTTTGCCTTCTATGTGCTGCTGTTCATCACCCAGGCGCTGGGACAAATTGGGACGCTGGGGCCAGCAATGGCGGCTTGGTTGCCCAACTTGATCTGTGCCGCCGTAGGGCTGGGGTTGCTTTACCGAGCCAATCAGTAGCTGCTGGGCACCGTTTCTCCAGATGTAGGATCAGGGTTGCCTGTGTATTCTGGAGAGCCCCCCATGGAAGTTCAAGCTTGGATGAATTGGATGTTTGGCGGATTAGCCCTGCTGATCTTGGGGGGAGGCATGCTGATGATGTTCACCACGGTGTTCACCACCAAAGGGCCCCAGCCCGAGGATTCTCAGTCGGATCCCCAAAAGGGGCGAGCCTAGCCCAAGGCCCGGTGACGGGATCCCTGGCATCCAGCTACATGCCTTCATGGGTTGTCAGTCTGGGCCGAGAGAGAACTAGTCCCGCTCCTGTTGGCGGAGCCGCTGCAGAAGCGAGAGGGGTTTCTCTTCCTCTGGCCCTTTCTTTTCAGTCGCAGTTGGCAGGGCGGCTGTTTCTGTTTTCTGAGGTTCGAGCAAAAGCTTGGCGGCTTCTGACTCAACGGCTGGAGGGCGAGCCGGGTTCTCCCCTTGTTGGCCGGGCAAGGGAACAGACTCCAGAGTGGCCAGCAGAGCTTGAATATGGCTGTGGGTTTCGGGATGGTTGCTGGCGGCATGGGCCAAGAGGGTGAGCTGCTCTTTGGCAGCGACCAGGTTCCCCAGCTTGAGATCCACCAAGGCCAGTTGATAGCGAGCCTTAAAGCCACTGGGATCCACCTCCACCGAGCGCTGAAAGGCGGCGCGGGCCTCCGCCAGCTTGCCTTGACGGGCATAGATCAAGCCGAGGTTGAAAGGCACGTCGGGATCCCGTTCGCTGGGCAGCACCAAGGTTTTTTCTTCCAGTTCAATTGCGCTCCGGTAGGCGTTGATGGCCAAGGTATGAAAGCCCATCTGCAGATAGCGAGCTCCGTCTTCCTTCAGTTGGGCGACCGTCGGCTCCCCTGTCAGTAGGGTCATGGGCGGTTGCGCGTGGGCAGGCATGGCCACCGCCAAGCTCAGCAGGCACCCCACCGTTTTCAGGCCTAAGGGTACAGCCTGACGACCAATCTGCTGCCTATTCATCACCATGATCTGTTTCCTCCAACCACATCAACACCACTTCATTCCACCCCTCTGGGCCCGGGAGCTGAGCCAATTGCCATTGAGGCAGGGCCTCACTCCAGAGACTATCCGCAATGGGGCTGGGAAGCACCACTTTTTGTTCCGACCATCGCAAAAAGGCCACATCTGGCGGGGAACACCCAATGCCCAAAGCTTTGATAGGGCCCAGATGCCGTTGGTAGCAATCCAGCAGCCGCTGCACCGCCTGTTCCCCCGGTAACCAATTGGGTTCTGCGGCCATCGTTGGCTGCATCCATCCGGTCAGATACCATTGCGGCAGGCTAGAGAAGTGAAGCTGACGCACCCGCAGCAGATGTTGGGTGAGGTTGGCTTCTTGCTGGGCAAAAGCTTCCCGCAGGGTTTCGGGATCCCCGGAATAGCTGAAAATCTCACTGTACTCTCGCTGCTGCGCCCGCTCTGCCTCTTCCAAAGGGATCCCAGTGGCAGCGGCCAGTTCAGAGGCAGTCCAATCCCCAAACCCGATCAAATCCAAGTGGGACTCTTGACGCACCTGTTGCAGGATGCTGCGCAGGCGAGAATAGGGCAGACCCAAAGCATACACGTAGTAGGGCGGTCGGTGTTGCCACTGCTCGTCTAGGATGCCCGCCGGGAAGTAATGCTCGGGAACGTAAACGGCAGAGCCATCCTCACAGATGAACGGATGCTCCAGGCGCAACTGCCGCCGCACATGTTCCAGTTGAGCGCGGGTGCGCAGGCTGTAGAGCACCAAGGGAATGGAGCGGCGCTCTAGGGCAGCCAAGGCTTGTCGGGCAGCACCATAGCTGTTGGACTCCAGATCCAGCAAGCTGCCATCTAAACTGGTAAGGACAAGTCGCATAGGTGCAGGAAGGGAAAAGGTGCTGGCCCCGTCAGAATTGCAAGTAGCGCGACCGGGATCCCTGAAGCGGCCAACATTACCCATGATCCAATAGCTTGACCAATCTGAGGGGGGTTAGCCTCAAATGCTCTCCCTCACAGCATCTGGGTGAATGGGCAATCCGTGCGCCAGAAGTGGTAAAAGCTCGATTGAGCACTACAGAATGCGTGTGTCGCCGAAGATCTTGGCTCAAAAACCAGCAGCAGAGAAGACAGACAGATTGAGTGGGTCAGTGGCTAGTTCTCTGTGCCAAAGGCACGATCCCCTGCATCCCCCAGCCCGGGCAAAATGAACCCTCGATCGTTCAGCCGCTCGTCAATCATGGCGCAGAAAATTTGCACCATCGGGTAGTGGGATCCCAACCGCTGTAACCCTGGGGGCGCTGCCAATGCGCTGACAATTCTAACCAAGCTGGGATCCGCCCCCCGTTTTTTTAGCTCATCCAAAACCCACAGCAGCGTGCCCCCGGTGGCCAACATCGGCTCGGGAATGAGAATGCGCATCTGTTCAGGGATCCGCTCTGGAAGGCGATTGAGGTAGCAACTGGCCTGCAGCGTTTCCTCATCCCGCACCATGCCAATGTGAAAGATCCGCGCCTGGGGCAAAAGGGCCTGACAGCCTTCCAGCATCGCCAAGCCAGCCCGCAATACAGGCACAATGCCCAGCAGGGTATCCGGCGCGATGACCTCTGCGGCAACGGGTTCCAAAGGGGTTTGCACCTGAACGGTCTGGGTGGGGATCCACTCCCGCATCGCCTCATAGGTTAGCCAGCGGCCCAGCTCCGACATGGCCGTGCGAAACAGGGGCATGGGCGTCTCCGCATCCCGAGCCACGGTTAGCCAGTGCTTAATGAGCGGGTGAGGGGGGACATAGACACGAAGCTGCTGACTTGCCACGGGAGAATGCCTCAATCTGGGCGGTAGCATAGCGGGTTGCCTTAGCAGAAAGCAAGCTCTAGAAAGCAAGCTCTCCAATTGGCCGCAACTCCATCCCGACCGGGGATAAATTGCCAACAGCTCCGGCAAATGCTCAAGGGGTGGGGCTCTTTGACCCAGCAAGATTGCGGCAGAATGAGATCTGCAGGCTACTTCGAGCGCCGGTCATGTTCGGTGGCTACAGGTTTGGGATAGACCAGGGCAAGGCTGGTTTCGGGTTTTGTTCCTCTTGCCATTTGCGAACTGAGGTGCTGGCCCCAGGGCAGCTTGGCCTCCCGCCGATGGAACCCAATGCCGGCGGATCTCGTCTGCAAGTACCGGTAGCCGGAGATACCGCTCTGTCCAAGGGTTTCTGGCTTAATGGGGTGTCGCAAGTTACAGCCTGTTCACAAATTAAGGGATACAAAACTTAAGGGATACAAAACATCGTGTTTCTGAGGCTTGACTCCGATGAGGTTTAGAACAAGTAGGTTTACAACCGTATCCG
This sequence comes from Thermostichus sp. MS-CIW-38, assembly GCF_054058415.1. Classification (NCBI taxonomy): domain Bacteria; kingdom Bacillati; phylum Cyanobacteriota; class Cyanophyceae; order Thermostichales; family Thermostichaceae; genus Thermostichus; species Thermostichus sp. MS-CIW-38. The sequence goes on from NZ_JBSSAH010000067.1 coordinate 5,695, forward strand.
TAGCCCCTCAATAGGCTGTACCTGCATCTTTGGCCCCCTCACACCTTGCAAGGATTAGCTTAGGGAGAATGGATTATGGCTTCGTCTCAACCCTCTGACTCGAACACCAAGGCTCTGAGCCGCCGTCAGCTTCTCAAAGTGGGGGCCGCAGCCCTTGGGGGCGGTCTACTGGCGGCAGGGGGCGCCCAAGCTCAGCGCAAACCCTCTCCCACCCTGATCGTGGCTCAGGGATCCGGCCTGGATCGCGTTTCCTACGCTACCAACTGGTATGCTCAGGCGGAACACGGCGGCTTCTATCAGGCGGTGGCGACCGGCATCTACCGCGAGCATGGCCTGGATGTAACCATCAAGATGGGTGGCCCCGGCATCAACATCACCCAAGTTTTGGCCGGTGGAGCTGCCGAATTTGCCATGGGAGGAAGCACAGGGGTGATCAATGCTGTGCGAGAAGGGATCCCTTTGGTGTGTGTGGCAGCCATTTTCCAGAAAGACCCGCAGATCATCATGACCCACCCCGGCACCCAGCGCTTTGAAGAGCTCAAGGGCCGGCCCATTTTCGTCTCGAAAGGGGGGCTTGCCACCTACTGGCCCTACCTAAAGGCCCGCTTTGGCTTCACCGACGATCAGGTTCGTCCCTACAACTTCAACCCCGGCCCCTTTTTGGCGGA
>NZ_JBSSAH010000068.1:0-5744 GCF_054058415.1 Thermostichus sp. MS-CIW-38
AAACCAGCCTAGAGGCCCGTGGTTGGCTTGCCAACTGCAGGGCTACCGAAAGCCCGCCCTGTACTGCGAAGCAGTCAGGGTCGGGTAGTTTACGTTAACTCATGTTAATTTGGGGGCGTCTTCCTCTTCCATCCTGCGATCTCTATGAGCATTCAACTTCCTCGCTGGCTAGAACTGGCCTTGCCTTTCTTTCATCCTGTGCTGATGATTTTGGCATTTGCGCTGGCCCTGTATGCCCTTTACCTGGGTCTGCAAGCGCGACGGGTGCGCACTGCCTCAGCAGAAGAACGCAAGGAGCTGATCAAAGGGAAGTTTGGTCAGCGGCATTTCCTCGCCGGATCCCTGTTCTTGGTGTTGATGGTGTTCGGGGCGCTGGGCGGCATGGGGGTTACCTACCTGAACAATGGCAAGCTGTTTGTTGGGCCTCACCTGCTGGCTGGGTTGGGCATTGTGGCCTTGGTGGCCAGCTCTGCGGCTCTAGCACCGCTGATGAAAGACGGGCAAAAGGTCTGGGCGCGTAATGTGCATGTCCTATTAAACGTGGTGATCCTGGCGATCTTGGGTTGGCAGGCGGTGACCGGCTTTCAGATTGTGCAGCGCATCGTCAACCAAATGCTAACCACACCCCAGGTGGCTTAATCTCCCCGAAAGACCCATGCAACCCTGAACAGGGCTGAGCTTTGGTAGGACTTTGTCCCGCTGGTGCGAGCCGAGAAGTCCGTCGACCCAAAGACTTCGGCCTCCCCTTTTCGGAACCCAGAGCTTCATCATGTCAGAATGGCAGAGCAGGCGCTGCATCCTTCGGCTGTAGAGGGGCGCAGTCTTGTTGCCGATACCCAGTTAACGCAACGGTTCTCCCTATGTCGGTTAGCCCTCTTCCCAGTTGGGTCAAGCGTTCCATCGGCAAAGCCAGCGAGACTTCAGCGGTGCAGCAGGTGATCAAGCAGCGGGGCCTGCACACCATTTGTGAGGAGGGGCGCTGTCCAAATCGAGCCGAGTGCTACAGCCAAAAAACCGCTACATTTCTGCTGATGGGAGGGATCTGTACCCGCGCCTGCTCTTTTTGCCAGGTGGCCAGTGGACGGCCCGCACCGTTGGATCCCACAGAGCCGGAGAAAGTGGCCGAGGCGGTTGAGCTGCTGGGGCTCAGCTATGTGGTACTCACCTCGGTGGCCCGCGACGATCTGCCCGACCAGGGATCCGGTCGCTTTGTGGAGGTCATGGAGGCAATTCGGCGGCGCTGCCCCGGCACCCAGATCGAGGTGCTTACCCCCGACTTTCGCGGGGATCGCGAGTGCATTGCCCGTGTGGTGGCTGCCCAGCCTGTTTGCTACAACCACAACATCGAAACGGTGCGACGCCTCTCCCAGGCAGTACGGCGCAGCTCCGGCTACGACTTGTCCTTACGGGTTTTGCGAACGGTCAAGGAGCTGAATCCTGGATTACCCACCAAGTCTGGGCTGATGCTGGGGCATGGGGAGACCCGCGCAGAAGTGCTGGAAACTTTCCGGGATCTGCTGGCGGTGGGATGCGATCGTCTGACTCTGGGGCAATACCTACAACCTTCCTTGGCCCATCGCCCTGTGGAACGCTACTGGACTCCGGAAGAGTTTGCCGAGCTGGGCCAGATAGCCCGCCAGATGGGGTTTCGCCAGGTGCGCTCAGGGCCATTGGTGCGCAGCTCCTACCACGCTGCCGAAATGGTTGAGAACTAGGCCAGGGAGCTTGGCAGAGAGGCTGTGCAGTCTGTCATAGCCAACCTTTCCCGTCCGATCAAGGCACGAAGGCCCGCTTCCAGGCCGAACGCTCGGGCTGCAAACCGGCTGAGCACCTGTGGCGCCAGGGATCCCAGGCGGTACAGGCTGACCCCCGCCACCAGACCCGGCAAAAGGCCGTTGCCCCAGTCTCCCCACAGCCAGGAACTCACCCCTTCCGCCAGCAGCAGCAGAGCCCCATTGAGCAGCAGCGGTCGCCACAGCCCCTCGCGAAAGGAGACTAGCCCCCTCCACAAGGCCGTCCGGGGTAGGTGAAGCCGCACTCCCAAGCCCAGCAGCCAAAGACCATCCAGCAGCGGGGCCAACAGCAAATCCAACCCCAGCGGAGCTAAGCCCACCCCCATCCCCTTGCCAAGGGCGAAAATCCTGCCCCATTGCTCCACAAAGGGGGCATGGTGCTGCCACTGTTTTTCCAGAATCTGGGCCTGAACCCGGTCCAGCCGCTTCAACACATTCAAAGCCAGGAGGGATCCCGCCTCGGTTTGCAAAATCTGCAGAATTCGCCCCCGCAAGGCTTCAATTTGGGGTGCAGGCCGTTCCCATTCCAAAGTAATGCGGCCATCCGGCCAGTGGGTGCGGACTTTCAGGGGTTTTGGGCAGGCGGCCACGGTCAAAATCTCCTGTGGCGATACCCAGCCCAGGTGGCGGCTGATCTGGGCACAAATGGCCTGCAACTCCGCTTCGGAGTAGAGATCGCATTTGTTCAACACCAGCAGGATGGGCTTGTATAGAGTGCGCAGCTCCGAGAGAGCTTGGTATTCCAACTGGGTCAGGTCGGTGGCGATGACAAACACGATCAAATCCGCCGAGCGGGCCACATCCCAGGCCAACTGTTCGCGGGCTTCTCCTTCCACTTCGTTCAAACCCGGAGTATCCACCAGCTTCACTCGCCAAGGGATCCCTGGCCCCGGCTGCCACAGCAGGGATTGGGGCTGCTGAGTGACCCCATTGAGGGGGCCCACCTTCAATCGCTCCTCGCCGGTTAGGGCGTTCAGGACAGCCGACTTGCCACGGTTGACCAGCCCAAACACCGCAATGGAAAACAGCCGCGCGGTGAGGCGCTTGCGCAAAGTGGATAGAGCCCTGAACTCCGGTTGTAAATCCCGACGGCTGGCCAGAGATTGCCAATGATCCCAGCACCTTTGCAAAACGGTTTCGGCTTGGGTCAAGGGAGTGGTCATAGACAGGGGCAATGGACTAACCCTCACTCTAGAGGGAATTGCCCCTCAGGGCTAGCCGTTTCTCCCCCCCAGCGTGGGGAATCCAAACCCCACAAAATAGGGCATGATCACCCTAGGGTTCCGCCGACTTTCCTATGTTGTACCGCCTTCCCCAATCTCTGAAATGGCTTCGTGTGGGTGGATCCCATCGTTCTAAGCAAGAGCGCCAGATCGTGCGCAGCCTGCTGGCCTTTGCTGGGGCGCTGCTGGTTATGGATGTTGTGCTTCTGAGCGCCCTTCGCTAGTCCAACTTGGCAAGCCCATCGTTAGGTGATTCCGAACAAGTCTAAGTCTGAGGCATTCCTCTAGCACTGCTACAGGCAAGCACTCCCAGCCCCTTGCCCATTATGAGGAGAGGGGATCCCAGAATTGGCAAACAGTTGCACTGCAACTCGAAATAACCCCAACCCGATCAGAGGGTGGGAAGGGTTTTCCAAGTTACCAAGTTGCCTGTCAGGCAACTGTTAATTGACCAGCAAAAGGCTAGCTGGGATCCCTTATGCTGCGAGGGCAAGCCGCCGGGGATGGGGGCCGGATCGGGAATAATGGAAGCGGCCCCAGCCGGGAGAGCTGGGTTTTCCCCGCGCTGAGGTCGTTGTTTCCCTTCTCTTGAGGCCGGCTATGGTTTTGCAGGAGGCGGCGGGCGTGCCCCGCATCAACGCGCGCGAGTCGGATGTTTTCGACATTTTCAACCTGAAGCATTATCTCGGCCCTAACCCCTATCTCAATACAGCCGCTTTCACCTTCGACTTTGCCCTTACCCAGTGCCCACAGCCGCTGCCCATTGATGTCTACCTGTCCAAGGTCTGCTTCCATTTCCCCCAGTTGCAGGAGGGATCTTATCCTTCCTACGCCCACTTGTTTGCCCGGCTGGTGACGGAGGTGAACCGGTTGCAGATGGATCTCCACTTGCAGAAGTGGAGCTGTCACCTGTTTCCAGAGTATGTGCGCATCGCGGTGCAGACCTTGCATGGCCGTACCACTCGTGCCGCGGTTTATTTTGCTTGGGATTGGCTGGAAGCCATCGCCCAGGGGGAGCCCTTCGACGTTGAAGGGGAGATGCGCCGCCTGCAGCAATTGTTTCGCGACTCGGTGTACGGCGGGCCGACGGTCTATGCCCTCCTGCGGGCTGCTCACGAACGCGGGATCCCGACCTACTACCTATGGGATGAAGGGGTGATGCAGTATGGCTATGGTCGCAACCAGGTGCGAGGGGTGGCCACCACCTTTCACTGCGACAGCCATCTCGACTCTGACTTCACCACCCGCAAAGACGATTGCAAAGCCTTTCTGGCGGCGCAAGGGTTCCCCGTGCCCCAGGGAGAGGTGGTCGCCTCTTTGGCAGAAGCTTTGCAGCAAGCGCAAGAAATCGGCTATCCGGTGGTGCTCAAGCCGGTGGCCGGCCACAAGGGGATAGGGGTAACAGCAGGCATTCAAACCCCAGAAGAACTGGCCTTTGCCTACGAGGTAGCCGTGGCAGCCCTTCCCCCTGAGGAGCCCATCCGACTGATCCTGGAAAAGCATCTGCAGGGCACCGATTTTCGCCTGTTGTGTGTGGGAGGCCGCTTTGTGGCGGCCACGGAACGACGCCCCGCCTCGGTGACGGGAGATGGCCAAAGCACCATCGGGCAGCTCATCGAGCAGGCCAACCGGGATCCCGTCCGTTGGGATACCCCCACTTCTCCCCTGGGGCCGATCCAATGGGATGAGGCAATGGAGCGCTTTCTGGCAGAGCAAGGCTTGACAGTGGACAGTGTGCTGGAACCGGGGCGGACGGTCTATCTGCGCAAGGTATCCAATCTCTCGGCGGGAGGAGTGAGCCGCGATGTCACGGCCACCGTCCATCCCGACAACGTGGTTTTGGCCCAAACCATTGCCCAGCAGTTCTCGCTGGTGTGCTTGGGCATCGATGTCATTGCCCCCAGCCTGGAGCGCTCCTGGAAGGAGGGATCCCTGGGGATCATCGAGATCAATGCTGCGCCAGGTGTGCTCATGCACCAAAAACCTGCCATTGGCGCGGGAGTGGATGTGCCGGGGGCAATCCTCGACCATCTGTTTCCCAAGACGGCCCGCATCCCGATTTTGACCTTTAACCGCCTCACCTTGGCGGAGGCGCACACCTTGGTGGAGCATATTTTGTCCCACCGCCCCAACGCATGTGTGGGATCCGTCTGTCGGGAGGGCGTGCTGCTAAACCACAGCTCTAGACCCCTGCAGGGCAGCCTCTTTCGCCAGGTGAAAACCCTGCTGCGCCATCCCCAACTGGATCTGCTTTTGGCGGAAGCCGACGAAGAGACCCTGGAGCGGGAGGGCTTGGCCTACGAAGGCAGCGATCTGGTGGTGCTGCGGGATCCCTCCGATCAAGAGCTGCAAACCCTGAAACGGGATCTCAACCCCGGCGGCGCCCTCTTCCTGCAGCGGGGATCCACCCTAACTTTGACGGTGGCGGGCCAGGCGGAGCGATTTGAATTGCCGGGGACAGACCTTCAGATGGGGATCCTGCTGCGCTCCATGACCCTGCGGATCATCTGCAGAACCATTAGCCAGATGCTGAAGAACTGGTCTGGCTGAGGGGCTTTGGATTTTCTTCAGATTCTTGTAAAAGGGTAGGCAAAACAAGGGATCCCTGCTGGGGAAAAAGGCCGGCCAGCCAGTCAGCTAGAAATCGCAGGAGCCCCGCACTGTACCCGTAGGGTCAGTGTCGGGAGGAATGCGCTTTGATGAAGTACAATGAACTTATGAGCCAAGT
>NZ_JBSSAH010000069.1:0-5338 GCF_054058415.1 Thermostichus sp. MS-CIW-38
AACTCGGACGTGAAACGCATCAGCGGCGAACCTACTGGCAGGGCGACCTGCTGGCAACCTAGCTCGGTGCCAGGCCCACCACCCTAACCCAATCAGTAGGGGAGTATCTTGATCAAGTGATAGTGGTTGAGAGCTAGTTTTTGTTCATAGCTCCTCTCTCTTTATAAGAGAGGAGCTCAGGTTTTGCATAAGGTTTCACCTGTCAGTTCAACAGGCTAGATCCCATCCCAAACATTCCTGCATCACCTGGCCCAATAGGTACAGGGATCCGCAGATTACAGCTGGTGGCTCAGTGAGGTTTTTCGGCTTGAGCAACTGAGCCCGAAGAGCGGAGAGATTGGGCAGTGCCCGTGCCGAGGCGAGATGAGGCTGCAGAGTCTGGGCTAGCTGAGCAAGTTGCTCGGGATCCGTCCCAGAGTGGCCAGCAATTGGCAGAGCGAAAAAGCAATCTCCTGGTCGCAGCAGGGTGCTGAGAATGCCCTGGACATCTTTGGTGGTGAGGATGCCCACATACCAGGTGAGGGGGCCGGGTTGATGCTCATCCAGATAGCGACGGAGAGCCTGGGCAGCGGGCAAGTTGTGGGCTCCGTCCATCAGCAACTGACGGGATCCAATCTGCACCCGCTGTAAGCGCCCCGGCCAACGGGTGATGGCAAATCCTTTTTCGACAGCGGCATCCGGGATCCGCCAGCCCTGTTGCTGTAGGGTTTCCACAACGGCAAGGGCTACTGCTGCATTGGTGAGTTGTACATCGCCGCTGAGGGGCAAGGTGAGGAGCTGCCCTCGCCAGTGGACGGTTTGAGGCTCTGACCATCGCAGAGGTTCGACCATCTTCAGGGGGCTTCGCAATTGCTCTGCCTTGGCTCGGATAACTGCTGTGACCTCTGGGGTTTGGGGTGCGCACACTGCCGGGATCCCTGGCTTGAGAATACCCGCCTTTTCAGAGGCAATTTGGGGAAGGCTGTTGCCCAAGCGCTGCCAATGATCCCAGCCGATGGAGGTGATAGCCGTTACCACTGGCTCGATCCCAGCATTGGTAGCATCCAGCCGCCCCCCCAGGCCCACTTCTATCACTGCCACATCCACCTTTTGCCGGCGGAAGTACAGCCAAGCGGCAGCGGTGATAACCTCAAACTGGGTGGGAGAAGCCTCGTCAGGGGCATAGGTTTGTAGGCAGTCTCGCACCTGGGCCAGCGCTTGGCTCCAGTCGTTGGCGGAAATGTATTCCCCGTTCAGCCAAATCCGTTCCCGCCAGTCCACCAAATGGGGAGAGGTGTAGCGGCCCACACGATAGCCTGCCGCCCACAACACGTGGCTGACCCAGGCACAGACAGATCCTTTGCCGTTGGTGCCGGCTACGTGGATAGCCGGGATCCCAGCTTGGGGCTGTCCTAGACGCTGCAGCAAGACTTGCATGCGTTCCAGACTGAGATCCACACCAAAATGGCCCAGGGACTCCAGAAAGGCCGGCCAATCCCAGTCTGGGATCTGGGACAGGGTTAGGGACAAGTTGCTCTGGTTCAAGCAAAGACTCCGTCTTGCCAGGGTAGGTGAGATTTGGGATTTTTTCTAGGGATCAACAATTCTAGAGGTTCACTACAAAAGCGTCACGGATGCCCGGCTGCTTGAGCACCTCTTCCAGGATCCCATCCGGCAGGGGATCGTCCAAGCTGAGCACCATGACTGCATCGCCGCGGATGATCTTGCGCCCCACCTGCATGCTGGCGATGTTGACATTGTAGGCTCCCAGCAGGGTGCCAATCCGTCCGATGATTCCCGGCATATCCCGGTGCAGGGTCATCAGCATGTTGGCGGAAGGGGGCACATTCACCGGGAACTCGTCGATCTGGGTAATCCGCACCTCTCGCTCCCCAATCAACGCCCCCGAAACCGAGCGGATCCCATTGGGGCCGTGGGCAATCAACGTCAGGGATCCGGAATAATCTTTCAAAGAGGGATCTCGAGTTTCCACCACCCGGATGCCCCGTTCTTTGGCCTCAATGGAGGCGTTGACGTAGTTGACCCGCTCCCGCAGCGCCAGCGTCAAAAGCCCTTTGAGGGCGGCAATGACGATCGGCTGCCCATCTTTTTCCGCCAGATCTCCCTGCAGGCGGATCTCCAACTGGTTGACGCGATCCCCCGCCAATTGGCCAACCAAGTTGCCCAGGGTTTCGGCCAAGTCCAGGTAGGGTCTGAGGTTTTGCAGCACCTCTGCCTGTAAGCCGGGGATGTTCACAGCAGAGCGGGCCGGCAGCCCCAGCAACACATCGCGGATCTGCTCGGCCACATCGATGGCCACGTTCACCTGGGCTTCTTCGGTGGAGGCCCCCAAGTGGGGAGTGAGCAGGACTTCCTTGCCCAGAGAAAACAGCGGAGAGTCCTTCAGGGGCTCGTTGGCAAATACATCCAAAGCCGCTCCGGCAATTTGACCGGATTTCAGGGCTTCGTACAGGGCTTGTTCATCCACCAAACCGCCACGGGCGCAGTTGATCAGGCGGGCAGTCGGCTTCATCATGCGGAAGGTTTCGGCGTTGAACAGGTTGGTGGTTTCAGGGGTTTTGGGAATGTGCAAGGTGATGTAGTCGGATTCCTGGACCAAAGTTGTGAAGTCCACCAAGCGTACCCCCAGTTGCTCGGCCCGCTCCACGGACAGATAGGGGTCATAGGCCAGCAGCTTCATCCCCATCGCCTTGGCAATCTGGGCCACATGGGATCCAATCCGACCCAATCCGACAATCCCCAGCGTTTTTTTGTAGACTTCTACGCCGACAAACTCTTGCCGATTCCACAGGCCCGACTTCAGAGAGGCATTGGCATCGGGTATGTGGCGGGAGAGGGCCATCATCAAGGCAATGGCGTGCTCGGCAGCGGCAATGGTGTTGCCCTCTGGGGAGTTGACCACCAGGATCCCGGCTTTGGTTGCGGCGGGCACATCGATGTTGTCAACGCCAACGCCCGCCCGCCCGATGATTTTTAAGTTCGTCCCCGCCTCGATTACCTCTCGGGTAACCCGTGTACCGGAGCGCACCATGATGGCATCGTAGTTGGGGATGACCGCGATCAACTGCTCTGGGGTGAGCTGGGTTTGCACATCCACCTGAGCGACTTGGGAGAGAATGTCGATCCCCGCCTGATCGATGGGATCTGTGACGATGACTCTGGGCATAAGCGGCGTTAGTCCAGTGGGATGGAGGGCAACAGAAGTAGGGGAACAGATTACCCAAAAAATTGGGTCTAAAGCTCCGTCCTACCGCTACGCAGTTCGCCTTGGCCTCAGGAAGCTGCAGGAGGGCTTTAATGCTATGGTCATCCTTAGCGGCAGGGTAGTCAACCGCTCTGTTCAAGCAAGCGGGCTATAGGCCTTAAGCCCAGCAGTGCGAAGGCCAACGAAGACACGCTGTGAATATTCTGGTCGTCAATGCCGGTTCCAGCAGCCTCAAATCCTCCCTATTTCTGACGGTTGAGGGAAGGGTGGAGGCCACGCCCATCTGGCAAGCCCAGGTGGATTTCACCTACAAGCCGGGGGAGGCCCTCATCCAGACTCGTCGGCGAGGCGGTGGGTGGGAATCTTTTCCCTCCGCTTCACCTGAGGGAGGGATCGACCAACTGGCCCCGCTGTTTCAAAGCCTCTGGCAAGGGGAGGGATCCCTGCTCCCGCAGGCGGCTGAGATCGGCGGCGTCGGCCATCGGGTGGTGCATGGGGGATCCCTGTACCGGCAGCCCACCTTAATTACGCCAGAGGTGGAGAGGGCGATTGAGCAATTGATCCCCTTGGCCCCAGCCCACAACCCTGCCGCGCTAGCCGGCATTCGTCTGCTGAGTCAACTGTTGCCGGGGATCCCTCAGGTGGCCGTTTTCGACACCGCCTTCCACCAGCAAATGCCTCTGGCCGCAGCCCTTTACCCCCTTCCCTACGCTTGGGCTGAACAAGGGATCCGCCGCTACGGGTTTCATGGCATCAACCACGAGCATTGCGCCCGTCGCGCTGCTGAGATCTTGAACCGACCCCTGGAGGAGTTGCGGCTGATCACTTGTCACCTGGGCAACGGCTGCTCGTTGGCGGCCATTCGCGGGGGCAGAAGCGTGGATACCACCATGGGCTATACCCCCCTGGAGGGCTTGATGATGGGATCCCGGTCGGGGTCAGTGGATCCGGGCATTTTGATCCATCAGTTGCGCCAGGGCATGAGTGTGGATGAACTGGATCGGATCTTGAACCGAGAATCGGGGTTGAAGGGCGTTTCCGGCCTGAGCAGCGATATGCGGGTTGTGTTGGAGGCAATGGAGGCAGGCCATGCCCGGGCGGAGCTGGCTTTCGATCTGTTTGTCCACCGTCTGCGCAGCCAGATTGGGGCAATGCTCATGAGCTTAGATCGGCTGGATGCGCTGGTGTTTTCTGGGGGGATTGGGGAAAACTCAGCACCGGTGCGGGCGGCAGCCTGTGCAGATCTGGGTTTTTTAGGGATCCAGATCGACCCGGTTTTGAATGCCGGATCCCCCCGCAACTGCGATATCAGCACCTGCGATGCTCCGGTGCGGGTTCTGGTGATCTCAGCCCAAGAGGACTGGGCCATTGCCACAGCTTGCCAAAGCCTTTTGCAAGGGGAATAAGCGAAGGATCCCAGGCCGCTGCTTGCCAGGTTCTCTCCTTTCTGCCCACTGGCTTGGTGAAGATCAACCTCGGACAATAAGCTCAAGAAAGAAGGTCTTTTGAGACTCCTTTGGGATCTTTTGGGGATGGAGAAGAGATGATGCAGCGGATACATGAACGGATCCCAGTGCTGGTGCTGCTGAGCAGCGCTCTGGTGGGGTGTGGGGGCACGACCGGCAGCAGCGATCTTCTGCCCCTGCCGCCTCCCATACCTGCTCCATCCCTCACCATTACTGATCTCTCTCCGCGCACCGTCTTGGTGGGGCAAACTCCAACCTTTGTGGTGTCTTTCCGGGTAGAGGCCCCTGCCGGGATCCGGGGTTCCAACGCCTTTTTGGCTTCCGTCACCACCCCACTGGGCAATTTCGTAACCCTGGGAGCTTTTGATGCTGCTCAGTTGCCCGGCTGCTTCGTTGGGGCGACCACCTGCACCGTTACAGGGCTGACCCTGACCCAGAATCGCTTTACCCTCACTCAAACGGGATCCCATCAGCTCACCATCAGTGTGTTCGATCGGCAGGAGCGGCTGGGCAGCGGCAGTTTCCCATTTACCGGAGTGCTTTGAAAACGGTTTGGATAAAGACACAGAGGATACTAGGTCGTGTTGATCTTATGTTAGGATAGAGAGAATAATTTATAGAGGAAAGAGGATGAAGTTGGTTTTTTTAGATGAAAACAAATGGCAGA
>NZ_JBSSAH010000070.1:0-4066 GCF_054058415.1 Thermostichus sp. MS-CIW-38
GTCCAGCGGAAGGATGGCTCCTACTACATCCAGATTTGCGTAGAGAAAAAACCACCCAAGCAACAAGATACCGACAAGGTGATCGGGGTGGACTTGGGAAGGACAGATATTGCCCATACGTCAGAGGGGAACAACTGGAATGGACAGCAGCTGAACAGAGTCCGCGACCACTACTCCCGACTGAGGGCGGCACTCCAACGTAAAGCCAGTAAGGGCACACGCAGTTCGCGGCGCAGATGCAGAGAACTGTTGCAACGGCTGTCTGGCAAGGAGAGACGCTTCCAAACGTGGGTCAATCATCGCATCTCCAAAGCTATTGTCTCTAGGGCAAAAGCTACCAACAGCGCTATCGCTCTGGAAGACCTGACAGGGATCCGGGAAAGAGTCAATCAACAACCCCGCAGCAAAGCCGAGCGGCGCAGGGCCAACAGTTGGGCGTTCTACCAGCTACGCCAGTTTCTGGAATACAAGGCGAGAGTTGCAGGGGTTTCTCTGGTTCTTGTGCCGCCTGCTTACACGTCGCAGACCTGCCACCGGTGTTTGCACATCCATCCCGACCCTGCGCAATCCTATCGCAGTGGTAAGTCGTTCAAGTGTGGGCACTGTGGATGGGAAGGAGATGCGGACTTGAATGGTGCAAACGTAATTGCGCTCTTGGGGGCTGCCGTAAACCAGCCTGGAGGTCCGGGCTTGTTTTGTTCTCTGGTAGAGCAGAGCAGGCCCAGGGCTACTGAAAGCCCGCTCCGTACCGCTTAGCGGTCGGAGCCGGGTAGTTTACACCACAGATCCGGTCACGTAGCGTTGCGGAGCAACAGGAGCAACAAAGTTTGTACGGGGAACATGAGGTGGAGTTGAGAAGAGGTGCCTAGCCCAACCTTTGAACAGCCTGAGGAAATCCGAGCGCTTTTTGACCGCATTGCTCCCCACTATGACTCCCTCAACCAAACCTTGAGCCTGGGCCTCCATCAGGTTTGGAAGCGTATGGCCGTGCGTTGGTCGGGCGCCAGCTCAGGAGGATATGTGCTGGATCTGTGCTGTGGAACCGGTGATCTGGCTCTGCAGTTGGCCCGCCGAGTAGGACGAAGGGGACATGTGGTGGGCCTAGATTTCTCTCCCGCCATGCTGGCGATTGCCCGGCGTCGCTCCCGGCTCTTCCCTGGCTACTCCCTGGAGTGGGTTTTGGGAGATGCCTTGGCCTTACCTTTTCCCGACAGTAGCTTCGATGCCATTACCATGGGCTACGGCTTGCGCAATGTAACCGATATTCCCCAAGCCTTGCGAGAGATTAGGCGAGTACTGAAGCCAGGACGTCGTGCCGCCATTTTGGATTTTCACCGCCCCACAGGGATCCCTCTTTGCGAACAATTTCAGCGCTGGTACTTGAACACTCAGGTGGTTGCCCAGGCCAAAACTTTGGGACTGGGATCCGAATATGCCTACATTGATCCCAGCCTAGATCGCTTTCCCTCTGGAGAAGAGCAACGACAAATGGCCCTGCAGGCAGGGTTTGCCAGTGCCAAGTTCTACCCCCTAGCGTGGGGCATGATGGGGGTACTGGTGATTGAGAAGTTTCGTATTGTTTCCATTAATTCCACTTCCCCGAAGGGAAGCGACTCCCCCCGATTATAACCCTTGCCCAGAGCGGGATCCAGGGGCCTAGATCGACAGGGTCTCGTTTAAGGACTCCGTCCCGCTGGCGCGATGAGAGGCTAGGGAGCAACGACATAACGATCCTGCGAGAGGCGCTCGTTGCCTCCCCACCTTGCTGGTTTGCTCTGGCTGCAGACAGATGTGAAGACTGGGCTTGGGACCCAATTTTTGGGTAAAACTCCCTAGGTAAAAATTACTACAAACCACCACAGGAGCTGGGATCCCCCTCTGGAAAGCTTGGGAAACCCTAAATTCCTGGGGACTTGCTGGGTGGGCTTTCTTCGGTTACCGCTTGCCTACGGCGATCGCCAATGCCGCAGTCACCGCAGCATTCCGGTCGCTTGAAGTCGTCCCAATGGATGCAAGCCCGGCAGCCTTTCAGCATTTCTGGCCAGCGCTCTCGAATCAACAGTTGCCGCAGCCTGACTTCCCGTGATTCCTGAAAGGGGTTTTGGAATTGAACCATAGCTTTTGGGTTTCCCAGCTCTCTTAATCTGGTATAAAAGCAGATTTGAGTTTGGGATCGAGAAACATCAGTATAGCTTAAGGTTTGTGGTGGCCCAATCTTTTTTGCCAGTTTAAGACATTCGAGACAGACCAATCTGCTTTTATTCATCACCTTGGGAAAAGATCTACCAAAAAATGTAAACAGGTCATATAAAACTTAACTCATTTTTTCTCCGCTTAAAACAAAGGTGGGATCCAATGCCAACAGCATTTGAGTCCGACCGCGGTGTTCCAGGCGGTTCACCGCCGATTGAATCACCTCCACATGATGAGCCCGCACAGCGGCCAGGCCGGCAGAAAGGCCGTAGAGCCCATCCAAAGAGTTGGTCGTCGCCACGACCCGCCCGTTGGGGCTGAGATGGCTCCAGCAGGCTTCCAAGATCTCGCGTAGGGGGTGGCCTCCCTCAATGCAGATGCGATCCGGTGCCGGAGAAAGGTGTTGCAGACAATCGGGGGCAGTACCTTGAATCACCTGCACGTTGGTGAGGCCAAATTTCTCGCAATTGCTCTCGATTAGGCTGACTACCTCGGCATCTCGCTCGATGGCAATCACGCGAGCTTTGGGGCATAGAACAGCCGCTTCAATGGCAATTGTGCCGGTTCCGGCGCCGATATCCCACAGGCAGTGGTTCTCTCCCAGGCGCAACTGGCTTAGCACCAACACGCGCACCTCACGAGGGCTCATCGGGATCCCTGGGATGCGTTCAAAGGCAGAGTCTGGGATCCCTGGGGTGCGGTAGGGCCAAGAGAAGGCGGCTGACATGGGTAAAGTACCGTTGCAGAGGAAGTTTGTCTATACATATCCCTCAGCATAGAGCGAATGCTCAACAGGCCATCTCCAACCTGATAGGGGTGCCGCTTCTCCCGCCCAATCATTGCCCAGATGGGCACCACAAACGCCCTCTGAGCTCAACGGAGTGGTTGGAGCAATTCCCAACCGGCAAAGCTGCAGTCCAAAACCAAAATGATCCTGCCCCCTTGAGGAATCGAGTTGGACACTAGGGAAGTTCTGGAGACAAGCGGGACCCTTTTACCCAAGAGCTCATTTTGCGCCGGATGTAGCTGGTGCTGCCGGAAAAAGTTGTAGTTGGGGCAATGTTCAGTACAAGAGGATCTTAAGAACGTTTCCTTGAACTGGAGCCTATCAAACCATCCATCCAAAGAATAAGCTTTGCTCGCAGATACAGCCAAATCTCATCATTTGCCCGCAACAGGAATAGAACATATAGGCTCAATACGACGAAAACACACAGGTTCCCTAAAAAAGTGTAGGTTTGGATAATTTGATCGGTGCTCCAGCCAAAGTCGTAGTTTAGGCGGTTCATATCCCCCCTGGCATCTCCTTGGCCGCCCAACAAAGTTCCCCAGGGAACCCCGGCCAATCCCAGTCTGATGCTGTGCCATTCCCAAAAGCTTCTCCACAGGCTGCTGCTCGCGATCCCCAGCACGACAAATCGCCAAAAATCCCATCGCCAGCGATCTGGCAGGGGAAAATAAAAGCTGGCCATCAGAAAGGTGCTGAGATAAAATTCTCCTCCAACGCCGCTAAAGACAAACAACATCTCCCAGGTGCGATTGGGCATCAGCCAGGTCATGTAAAACTGCAATAGAGCAAGAAAGATGGCCAGCACCTGCAGCCACCCAATCCGCTCCTTGCGGGCTGACCAGAAGAGTAGAATCAGTAAAAAGAGGATTCCAAAATACACAAAGGGATCCCTCTGGGAGCTAACGCTTGTCCAGCCGATGGGCAGAGGCAAAGCCCGATACCCGCTCCACCAGGCGACGGTGGCATGGCCAAATTCGTGGATCCAAATGTGAAGAGCATGCCTCTAACCCCCAAAACCCTGAACTTTGCTGAATTTACTGAGCTTTAGGCGGTTTGGCAAAAGTCATTGAGAGGGATATAGTA
>NZ_JBSSAH010000071.1:0-3823 GCF_054058415.1 Thermostichus sp. MS-CIW-38
TTTGCGGGATACCGCCTTCCTGCTCAGAGATAGGCAGGATGCGATCGCTTCTTTCCTGAACCATGTTCAGGAGAGTTCAGCGTGAATGTATCAGGAACGGTTCGAGCCGCAGGGATCAGTGGGTGGCGCTCAGTTCCTTGGTTGGGCAGCATTGCAGAGCAGCAGGGCATCTGGATCCCAAAGGATCTGCCCATCAAGAGCCATTCTCCCCAACACCGGCATTCCTACTTGGGCTTCCAGGCGCGGGATCAAAGTTGCATCCAGCTTTTCCAAGGCTTGGGGATCCCCAGTTTCGGGCAGGGATCCAACCAGCACCCATCCCAAACCACGGGCCCTGGCTTGGCGTAACAGGGCGGCAAAAGCAGCACCTTGGCTCAGGGCGGCCTCCCGTTGCAACGTCAACAGCAAGCTCAACCCCCACGCATGGGCCAGATCCGCCCAAGTTTGGCCTGGCCCCAGGGGATCGGCAACGCTGCCCGGCAAAACCAGTAGGGGATCTTTTTCTCCTGCCCACTCGGAGATCTGTTGCCAGAGGGCCTTGAGCTGAGCTTCCGAAGGGGTGGGATCCACACTGAGCCGGCCCCAAGGGCGTTGAACCACCTGCTGCCAAGCGTCGGCCACTGCCGTAGCTCCTGGGATCCCCGGCCAGGTGTTGGCCACCATCACCTTCATGGCTCTGCCTCCCATAGGGCGAGAAACTCCGGCTGGATCTCGAAGCCAAACACCAAAGCCATATCCCGCAGCATGGAGACGGATCCCAGGTTCTGCTGCTTAAACCACCGCATCAACACAAAGATCTTCTGATAGACAAAGATCTCCAACGCTTCTGGGTTGTAAACAATACCCTCCCGAGGGTTGAATTGGTGGGGCACCATCATAGCCGCGTAACGGGCCAGTTCTCCTTGGCGCCAATTGAGAAAGTAGGGCATCCAGGGGTAGACTGTATCCCAACGAATAAACCACAGGCGCACCTCCGGGATCTCGGACAGCTCCCGTGGATCCTCAGGGCTGCGCGGCCAATCGATGGCGCATTGCACCTGCTGGGCAGCACGCACGGGATCGGCCATCAAGGTTTTCACCAGCTCATGGCCGGGGGTGAGATCCAGAGTTTGAATGGCCTTGGCAGGAAGGTAGAGGGTAATCGGCACGGCAACACAGCTATCTGGCTTGCAAATGCAGCTTATCTCAGCTCTGTTCCATCTTGCCTGCCACCGGGATCCCTAGACGGGTGAGATCCAGGGCAAAACCTGCCGTTACCAAAAACACTTGGTCGGCCAGGGGAGCCAGCCTTTGGGTCAGTTCCCCCATCCGATCCCGAAACCGCCGCCCCAGTGGGTAAGCGGGCACCACCCCCCAGCCCACTTCTTCAGACACCAGGAGGATCTCCCCTCTATGGCTTTGCAAGGTTGCCAAGAAGGATTGCACCAAGGGATCCCATTCTGAAGAGGGACAGTCTAGGCCCTGCGCCACCCATCCCCCCAGCGAATCCACCAGCGCACAACAGGGCTGGGGCAACTTTTGCAGTTCTGCCCCCAAGTCCCTCCCGGTTTCCCAAGTCTGCCAACTGGAAGGCCGCCGTTGCCGGTGCTGTTGAACGCGCTCTGCCCATTCTGGATCCGTCTTGGGATCGGGTTTCGGCCCGGTAGCCAGGTAGATAACCGGCAAGCCCGAAGCCGCAGCCAAACCCTCTGCCAGCCGGCTTTTGCCAGAGCGCACAGGGCCACAGATCAGCACAATCGCCATTGGGTAGAATGGAAATCCACTGACGTTTGAGTCTAACCTCGACAACAGCCTGCTGAAGTCCTCAGCCGAGTGGTACCCGGTCAATCCTGAGGCTGAATCTCTATGCCCATCCGAATCGAGCACGCTGCCCAGCTGGAAGAGAAAACCTATTTTGCTCACGCCGGTTTAGAGCCTTTTCCTCTGCTCACGATTGGCTCCCTAAGCTACGGATATGAGTTTTTCCTTCATTGGATGGGAGAGTCATCCCGCGTCAAGATTGGACGTTGCACTTCGATTGCAGGAGGGGTGCATTTTTTCGTAGGGTACGAGCACCATACTGACTGGGTTACTACTTACCCTTTCACCCATTTACCTGATTCCTGGCGAGAGCTTCGTGCTTTGAAAGGGCACCCTGTAACTCGCGGAGATATTGTTGTTGGCCATGATGTTTGGATTGGCTATGGCGCTAAGATTCGCTCGGGGGTAACCATTGGAAATGGAGCAGTTGTTGGAATGGGTGCTGTGGTAACTCGAGATGTCCCCCCTTATGCCATTGTTGCGGGCGTGCCAGCGAGGGTGGTTCGCTACCGTTTTGCACCTGAAGTGATCGAGTGGCTTATCCAACTTGCTTGGTGGGATTGGCCCCTTGAAGCCATACGCCAGGCAGCACCTCTTCTCTGTCGGCCACTAGATCAGGAAGCAATGTCAGGGCTTTCTCAGATCAAGCAAAGCCTTCTTGCTGTTTGAAACTACTTGAGAAATTCCCCGCAGGCTAAGATGAGAGTTGGTTACGCTTGAAAAAACAATCTCGAATAACCTGACTGTACTTCAGGCTCAAAAGCCCGACCATGACAGATCCCAAGCCGATATCTTCGCCTGAACACAAGGCTGCTTCGGCCTCTTTTCGATCTCCTCAACCGCTCTGGCTCAGCCTAGCGCTGGGGATCACCACTGCTCCCGTTTTGTTGGGCTTGGTCTTGGCAGATCGGGCCGGGAAATGGCTGGGATCCCTGAGCTGGGAAGATCCGGGTTGGTGGCTGGGGGAGCGGCTGCCCAACTTAGACAGCGCCCCGCTACAGGCCCATGAGCAACAACGCAAAAACTCTGCCCCGGTCGAGAACCCCTAGCTTCTCTGTCACTTTCGTATCATAGGAAAGCGAACTAGCAGCAGGAGTTAACAGCCTTTGCGTAGACCGGCCAAACCGTCTCAGAAGTTCGCCTCCACATTCTCGGGGGTGCTGTTCTGGCTGAGCGCGTTTCTCTTCACAACGGTGTTGAGTGCTTGTCTGGGCTACCTATTTGGTCAGCGAGCTCTATCGGGGGTTTCTTCTCCCGTCACCGGCGCCGGTCGGGCTTCTCCTTCCCGCGAAGTTCGGGATCCCCGTACTGTGCCTTTGCTGAACGAGGCTGAGGTAATTGCAGCAGCCGAAGCCAGCCTTCGTCCGTCCCCAACTCCCACCCCCCTCTTTACCCCAGCACCCACGCCGGTCGCAACTCCCACTCCAACACCCACCCCCAGATTGTCTCCTGAATTGGCGGCAGCCCCATCGCCAACTCCTCGCCCCGCCACTCCATCTCCTCCACCTCCCCGTCCGCGTCAGCAGGACGGAGTTCCTGCCCCGCCGGCGCCCACACCACCTCCGCCCCCCCTACCAATTGCCGCCAGTGGACAGGTCTCTATGCAGGTGCTTTCGGTTCGTCGCGAGGGAAGCCAAGTGGTTCTGAATGTAGCTATGCAAAACAACTCGGCAGAGACGGTGCGCTTTCTCTATAGCTTCCTGAACATTACTGACGACAATGGACGGTCAATCAACGCGCTCACCCAGGGTTTGCCGGGGGAGCTGCCCCCCAATAGCCAAGTCTTCCAGGGAACCATCCGCATCCCAGCCTCGAGCCTAGCCGGATCCCGATCCCTGTCCCTGAGTTTGGCTGATTACCCCAGCCGCCGCCACCGAGTGGGAGCCAGTGGGATCCCAGTGCCGCCGTAACACCCCTCTTCCTTTAGCTTCAGCTAGAAATCGCAGGAGCCCCGCACTGTACCCGTAGGGTCACTGCCGGGAGGAATGCGCTTTGATGAAGTACAATGAACTTATGAGCCAAG
>NZ_JBSSAH010000072.1:0-2473 GCF_054058415.1 Thermostichus sp. MS-CIW-38
CCATTTGTTTTCATCTAAAAAAACCAACTTCATCCTCTTTCCTCTATAAATTATTCTCTCTATCCTAACATAAGATCAACACGACCTAGGACACTGTACCCACAACTAAAACCTTGGTCGCGTCTTCGCGTCAGCGTTGCGGAGCAATAGCGTTGCGGAGCAATAATGCAGGGGCCCAAAAGGTTTTTCTCAGTAGCCCGGCTGTCTCAGCCTAATCTGAAAATACTACATTAGTTTATATTGTTGGATTCTTAGTGTTAGAAGTTATCGAAAGTAAGTCTGTTTCCTTGGCGAGATCAGTTCTCGACTCCTGTGAAGTTGCATTTGTTGCACCTATCTCTGCCGTTGAGCTCGCCTCTCTATGCCCCGCAACTGGAGCAATCCCTCTGTCAGCAAGTTGACCGGGAGCTGGGCCAGCGGGCTCGGCTTCTGCGCTGGAGCTTGACGGCGGTGGAGGGGGATAGAGCCTGGGTTGAGGTGGTCGCCACCACTGATGAGGGCTACTCGGATTTAGACTAGGACAACTCACTCTTAGTCAGCTTCTTGACAGACGTCTGCAAGAGTTTTCCCAATACCCCAGTGGTCTCAGACCAATCGAGAACCAACAGTTTCATTGCTACGTTAAAGAGATGGTTCATATTGATTGATGGAAATGGCTATCGGTACCCTTGCCCATTTTTGTCGTTTGGCCAATGTCTGTCTCTGCATCTGAACCAACTCCGGCTCCACTGCTGGCCGAGCAGCACCCCCCTGTCGCCCTCACCATCGCTGGATCCGACAGTGGTGGGGGAGCAGGGATCCAAGCGGATCTGCGCACCTTTGCTTTCCAACGGGTACACGGTACCTCTGCCCTGACCTGCGTGACCGCCCAGAATACCCTTGGGGTGAGCCGGGTCGATGCGCTGCCCCCCGAAGCCGTGGCCGCCCAAATTGAGGCCGTGGTGCAGGACATTGGGGTGCAAGGGATCAAGACGGGCATGTTGCTGAATGCCGAGATCGTGCTGGAGGTAGCCCGTCAGGTGGAGCGCTGGGCGTTGCGGCCTCTGGTGGTGGATCCGGTGATGGTGTCCCGCACGGGAGCAAAGTTGCTGGCAGATGAAGCCATTCAGGCCATCCGCGAGCGGCTGATCCCCTTGGCCCAGGTGCTGACCCCCAATCGCTATGAGGCGCAAATTTTAACGGGGCTGCAGCTGCAGTCCCTGGCGGATATGCAAACGGCGGCTCAGCAGATTCGCACCCTGGGCTGTGGAGCGGTGTTGGTCAAAGGTGGGGGTATGCCGGGGGAACTGCAGGGGGTGGATGTGTGGTTCGATGGCGAGCGACTGGAAGTGCTGAAAACAGAGCGGATCCCCACCCGCCACACCCACGGCACCGGCTGTACCCTCTCGGCGGCCATTGCAGCACAGATGGCCTGGGGCAGGGATCCCTTGGCGGCCACAGTGGCGGCCAAAGCCTATGTAACAGAAGCGCTGCGACATCCTTTGGCCATCGGGTCAGGTCAGGGGCCAGTGGGGCACTTCTACCCGCTTCTGTCCGGGATTGGCAAACCTGTGCCATAAGAGAGAGGTCACTCTCTCTGGCTGCTATGGCTAGCCCGTCGAATCTTTCTCAGAAGGGATCCCTGCCCAAATGGCGGTTTTGGCTACCCCTACTGCTGCAGCTGGGTATCGTTCTGCTGATACCGGCTCGGCAAGCGCTGACCCTCGCTGTCGGAACCACGATCTACCTGCAAACGGCCCCCGTGGATCCCTATGACCTTTTGCGGGGCCGGTACGTGGCCTTGGGCTACGTCGTCGGTCGACGCTCCACCCTAGAGCAACTGCCGGGTTGGTCACCTGAATTGGAGACCCCAGGGATCCTTTATCTGCGCTTGGCTCCCCCCGCAGGGGATCCCACTCAACCTTGGCGAGCAATCGGTGTCAGCCGGGAGATGCCCAAAGATTTGCAGCTTGAAGAGAAAGTGCTGCGAGGCTGGTTTGACGGGCAGCAGCTCAAGTTGGGAACCGAAGAATTTTTTATTCCCGAAGCGATTGGAGATGCCTGGGAAGAGGATATTCGGCGTTACCCTGAAGCCACGCGGGCAGAAGTGAAAGTGGATCCCTGGGGCAAGGCAGCATTGGTCGGCCTCTGGGTAGGGGAGCATCGGTACTAAGTGCTCATTCTGCCCGGCTTTAACGCTTTAACAATTAATCACCATATTCTGACATCCGAACCCGAAGGAGAGCCGGAAAACTGAATGGGGCAGGGATCCCTATCACTTGCCCCTCGAAACCCTGAAGATGGCGAGAACCGGAGCTGTGCCATTGAGGAGCTTGCTAAGTGCTGCACAGCCTTGCTCAACACCTGAATTAGGGTCATCCCAATTGGGTCAAACTTCTTCAGCTAGAAATCGCAGGAGCCCCGCACTGTACCCGTAGGGTCAGTGCCGGGAGGAATGCGAGGTTACAATAGAACCATGACCCAAGTCCTGACC
>NZ_JBSSAH010000073.1:0-1898 GCF_054058415.1 Thermostichus sp. MS-CIW-38
CCAGGCTACAGTAAAGCTTCATAGGGTCTTTCTGTCCAGGTGCAGGTAGTCCGCATCTTCACAGACAAGTCTATTTCGCCGAGTCCCTCTCCGAGACAGCGCCCAGATCATTACGCCTTTCGTGCGGGTCGGAACTTACCCGACAAGGAATTTCGCTACCTTAGGACCGTTATAGTTACGGCCGCCGTTCACCGGGGCTTCGGTCGCCAGCTTCGCTTGCGCTAACCGACTTCCTTAACCTTCCGGCACTGGGCAGGCGTCAGCCCCTATACGTCGTCTTGCGACTTAGCAGAGACCTGTGTTTTTGGTAAACAGTTGCCTGGGCCCTTTCACTGCGACCAGCTTGCACTGGCACCCCTTCTCCCGAAGTTACGGGGTCATTTTGCCGAGTTCCTTAGAGAGGGTTCTCTCGCGCCCCTAGGTATCCTCTACCCACCCACCTGTGTCGGTTTCGGGTACGGGTGACAACTTTCATCGCCTACAAGCTTTTCTTGGCACTACCCTCAGCCACGCGGAGTCCGTAGACCCCTCCCAATCCAGTCAGGGTGTGGCCTGCTCTTGTGCGTCCCTCTTCAGCTCCAGTTGTCAGTCAGGGAATATCCACCCTGTCTCCATCGACTACGCCTGTCGGCCTCGCCTTAGGTCCCGACTAACCCCCCGCGGACGAGCCTTCCGGGGGAACCCTTGGGTTTTCGGGGCATTGGATTCTCACCAATGTTTGCGCTACTCAAGCCAACATTCTCACTTCCGCCTCGTCCACGTCTGCTTCCGCTGACGCTTCACCCTACTGCGGAACGCTCCCCTACCATCACCATCCACAACTTCGGCGCATCGCTTAGCCCCGTCCATTTTCGGCGCAAGGGCGCTTGACCAGTCAGCTGTTACGCACTGTTTAAAGGGTGGCTGCTTCTAAGCCAACCTCCTGGTTGTCTGGGCACCCCCACCTCCTTAATCACTGAGCGATGGCTTGGGGGCCTTAGTTGGTGGTCTGGGCTGTTTCCCTCTCGACGATGGAGCTTATCCCCCACCGTCTCACTGCCGACTAACCCTGGCGTATTCGCAGTTTGGTTCGATTTGGTACAGCTCTCGCCGCCCGCATCGATTCAGTGCTCTACCCCACCAGGTACCTGTCGACGCTGCGCCTCAACGCATTTCGGGGAGAACCAGCTAGCTCTGGGTTCGATTGGCATTTCACCCCTAACCACAGCTCATCCGATGATTTTTCAACATCACCCGGTTCGGCCCTCCACTTGGCTTTACCCAAGCTTCAGCCTGGCCATGGTTAGATCACCCAGGTTCGGGTCTACAGCATGGGACTCCCGCCCTCTTCAGACTCGGTTTCCCTTTGGCTCCGGCATTCCCGCCTTAACCTGCCCCACGCTGTAACTCGCTGGCTCATTCTTCAACAGGCACGCGGTCACCCGTTCAATCGGGCTCCCACTGCTTGTAGGCACACGGTTTCATGTTCTGTTTCACTCCCCTCCCGGGGTTCTTTTCACCTTTCCCTCACGGTACTGGTTCGCTATCGGTCACGCAGGAGTATTTAGCCTTACGAGATGGTTCTCGCCGATTCACACGGGATTTCCCCTGCCCCGTGCTACTCGGGATCCGGCCGGCGCCTTTGAGCTTTCGGCTACAGGACTTTCACCTTCTCTGGTGCAGCATTCCAGCTGCTTCCCCTAGCCCGCCGGCTGCCGTTTGGCCGTCCCACAACCCCGCCCAGCCGTAGCTGAGCGGTTTAGGCTCTTTCCCGTTCGCTCGCCGCTACTGAGGAAATCACGTTTGTTTTCTTTTCCTGCGGCTACTAAGATGTTTCAGTTCGCCGCGTTCGCCCCTTTGGCCTATGGATTCAGCCAAAGGTGACAAGGCTTGCGCCTTGCCGGGTTGCCCCATTCGGG
>NZ_JBSSAH010000074.1:0-1817 GCF_054058415.1 Thermostichus sp. MS-CIW-38
ACTAAGATGTTTCAGTTCGCCGCGTTCGCCCCTTTGGCCTATGGATTCAGCCAAAGGTGACAAGGCTTGCGCCTTGCCGGGTTGCCCCATTCGGGAACCTGCGGATCACCGCTTTTGTCCAGCTCCCCGCAGCGTTTCGTCGGTAACACGCCCTTCCTCGCCTCTGCGTGCCTAGGTATCCACCGTGCGCCCTTAACTGACTTGACCTTTTCACCTCACGTAACATTGGTGTTCTACCTGCCTCATGCCCCCAGGTTGCTGCTGCTTCCCCCAAGCCAAGGCTCGGAGGGCTCAACCCAGAAGCATGCTGCTCTCTTGCTATGCAGTTTTCAAAGTGCTGGCCGGCTCAACCCGGCTGGAGGCTTGTGCTCGGACCCAAACCCCTAGCCCGGTCGTCAACCTATCCAACTGGAGAACCCCTTCCCGGCTCCTCACCAAAGTGGTGGAGGTAAGCGGACTCGAACCGCTGACTTCTGCCGTGCAAAGGCAGCGCTCTACCAGCTGAGCTATACCCCCAATCCAGACTGCACCCACCCTCTGGCTTTGCCCTCAGCTTGGCCAGCTCGCTTCTAGCTTGCTAGCTCTCCCTTCTCCAGGACAAACAGTGGGCCATCCTGGACTCGAACCAGGGACCTCACCCTTATCAGGGGTGCGCTCTAACCACCTGAGCTAATAGCCCTTCCCTTGGCTCTCCCCCAGAACCTCAGTCAACCATCCCCTCAACCCCGACCGACCTGGGATGACCTTTGCTGGCCTGAGGGTGGCCTGACTCCTCTCAGATGCCCCAAGGTAGGTCTCCCTAAAAGGAGGTGATCCAGCCGCACCTTCCGGTACGGCTACCTTGTTACGACTTCACCCCAGTCACCAGCCCTGCCTTCGGCGGGTGCTCCGACTTCGGGCATGGCCAGCTCCCATGGTGTGACGGGCGGTGTGTACAAGGCCCGGGAACGTATTCACCGCAGCATGCTGATCTGCGATTACTAGCGATTCCGCCTTCACGCAGGCGAGTTGCAGCCTGCGATCTGAACTGAGACGCGGTTTTTGGGATTGGCTCACGCTCGCGCGCTCGCGACCCTTTGTCCGCGCCATTGTAGCACGTGTGTAGCCCAGGGCGTAAGGGGCATGCTGACTTGACGTCATCCTCACCTTCCTCCGGTTTGTCACCGGCAGTCTCCCTAGAGTGCCCAACTCAATGCTGGCAACTAGGAACAAGGGTTGCGCTCGTTGCGGGACTTAACCCAACATCTCACGACACGAGCTGACGACAGCCATGCACCACCTGTGTCCGCGCTCCCGAAGGCACCCCCACGTTTCCGCAGGGTTCGCGGCATGTCAAGCCCTGGTAAGGTTCTTCGCGTTGCATCGAATTAAACCACATGCTCCACCGCTTGTGCGGGCCCCCGTCAATTCCTTTGAGTTTCACACTTGCGTGCGTACTCCCCAGGCGGGACACTTAACGCGTTAGCTCCGACACTGACCGGGTCGATACGGCCAACGTCTAGTGTCCATCGTTTACGGCTAGGACTACTGGGGTATCTAATCCCATTCGCTCCCCTAGCTTTCGTACCTCAGCGTCAGTTGAGGCCCAGTTGCGCGCTTCCGCCTCAGGTGTTCTTCCCGATCTCTACGCATTTCACCGCTACACCGGGAATTCCCGCAACCCCTACCTCACTCTAGCCGGTCAGTTTCCAGGGCCTTCCCACAGTTGAGCTGTGGCCTTTAACCCCAGACTTGACCAGCCGCCTACGTACCCTTTACGCCCAATAATTCCGGATAACGCTTGCCTCCTCCGTCTTACCGCGGCTGCTGGCACGGAG
>NZ_JBSSAH010000075.1:0-1641 GCF_054058415.1 Thermostichus sp. MS-CIW-38
TGCCCAAAGTGCAGCCATAGGCTACCACGAGATTGGCAAGGCGCTCTGGGTGTTATGCTCAGAGCTTTGCGGGATACCGCCTTTCTGTTCGGAAACGGACAGAATGCTATCGCTGCACCGTTGAGCAGTAATGGTCAGCAGTGTTCAGCGTAAATGTATCAGTTTTGCCTGCTGCATCAGAAGTTAACTGGGGATCCCCTGTCTGGGCAAGATGTCCATTAGGATGAGTTCCAGGGGCTGGCCAGCGCAGGGAACCGGCGTAAAGTGGGCAAAGTGGGATCTGCCGAGCGCTGGGTTATGGGGAAAGCTTCAACAAACTCGCAGGCGAGGTTGCAACACCATGGCACCGACTTGGCAAACGGATGGGCATACTTGGTTCCTTCTGCCCCCTCAACCCCGCGCCGTCGTTCACTTTCTGGGTGGAGCTTTTGTGGGAGCTGCCCCGCAAGTGTTCTACAGCCGCCTGCTGGAAGAACTGGCCCGTATGGGCATGGCCGTTGTTGCCACCCCCTACACCACCGATATCGATCACGCCCAACTGGCGCTCAACGCAGCCCAATCTTTGCACAGAAGCCTGCAAAGCAAGGGTTTGCTGGAGTTGCCCCTGTTTGGTTTGGGTCATAGCCTGGGCTGTAAGTTGCAGATCCTCGCTTGTCTAGCCGTTCCTTCTCTGGGATCCCAGCGGCGAGGCAATATTTTCCTGGCCTACAGCAATGCCGGGCTAGATCGGGCTTTGCCATTGCTGCGGCTGTTGGCTCAAGCTTGGCCTCAACAACAGCTTGCCGATCTGTGGCGGATGTGGATGGGATCCTCCTCGCCACCTGTGAATCTGTGGTTGGAGTTCGAGCCTTCCCCAGCAGAAACCAACCGCTTAATTGAGGAGCAGTATCCGGTTAGACACAACCTGCTCGTAGAATTTCGACAGGATGATATTGACGACATTCCTCTGCTCTACCAACAGCTTTGCCGCAAGTATCAAGGCCACACCGAGTGGCAGCATCTCGAGGGGGATCACCTCACTCCACTGGGTTTTAGCTATCCTTTCCAAGTCGGGCAAGAGTTCAGCCCCATCGATGCTTTTGGACAGTTGATCTACCAGAACCTACTGGCCCCCAATCACCAGATGATTCGAAGCATTCAAGCCTGGCTAGCAACCCAATTGGCCTAGTCAAGCCAGCTCAAATCGGAGAGCAGATCTTGAGAGTAGGAAGAGGGG
Source organism: Thermostichus sp. MS-CIW-38 (assembly GCF_054058415.1). NCBI lineage: Bacteria > Bacillati > Cyanobacteriota > Cyanophyceae > Thermostichales > Thermostichaceae > Thermostichus > Thermostichus sp. MS-CIW-38. Next base: position 1,217 of record NZ_JBSSAH010000075.1, read on the forward strand.
GACTGCGCTTGCAGATGAAACAACATCTGCAGGGTATCGCTCATCAAAAAGTAACAGGTCAAGACGCCGCCGGCAGCCACAGCCACCAGTGTCCCTGCCAACATGCGCGAGAACTCCTGACTCTGAAAAGCCTGCTCCATCAAGCGCAGCGCCCAGAATCCCAGGAGGACAACAATGGCAAGGATGATCAACATATCGTAATTTATTGTAACAAGCCTGCTGCTCAACGGCCATTGACAGAATTGAATAAGAACATAGGGACTCCCCTTGTCCCTCATGCTCCATGACTCTGAGTCAGCTAGAAATCGCAGGAGCCCCGCACTGTACCCATAGGGTCAGTGTCGGGAGGAATGCGGAAGTTATGATAGAACCATGACCCACGTCCTGACCGTCTCCTGCAAGCTCAAGGCGTCCCAGTCGCAAGC
>NZ_JBSSAH010000076.1:0-1544 GCF_054058415.1 Thermostichus sp. MS-CIW-38
TTGGCTTGCCAACTGCAGGGCTACCGTTCGCGCCAGCGGGCCGGAGGCCTTAAGCCCGCCCTGTACTGCGAAGTAGTCAGGGTCGGGTAGTTTACACCCATGGGGAGCCAGCTCCCGGCTAGCCCTTGCAGAGCCGATACACGGGCAAAGTGAAATGAAAGCTGCTGCCTTTGCCCAAGGAAGACTCCACCCAAATCTGGCCGTAGTGAGCGCGCACGATCCGTCGGCAGAGGGAAAGGCCGATGCCATAGCCCTCCTGCTGTTGATCCCGGGACAGACGGACAGAATCGGAGAAGATGCTCTCTTGGTCGGCTTCCGGGATCCCAGGGCCAGTATCGCTGACGGTCACCTGCACCTTTTGGCTGGTGCGATGGAGGACATCGAGGCGGATGGATCCCCCGGCAGGGGTGTACTTGATGGCGTTGTCCAGCAGGTTGAACAGAACTTGGCGGATCTTGTCGGGATCCACGTGAACAGAGGGCAGATCCACGGGAATATCCGCTTGAAACTGCAGCCGCTTGCCTTGAATGCGCGGCCATAGCTCCTCGATCACCGCCTGACACAAGCCGGGCAACTGGGTTTCTACGGCTCGAATCCTCAGCTCCGAGGCAGCGCCACGGGCCGACTCCAGGATATCGGTGATCATGCTGTCCATCTTGCGCAGTTGCTGGCGGGCGTGATCGAACAACTGCCGCTCCAGGGCTTTGTCCAGGGATCCCTCCCGCCCCTGCTGCAGGGTTTCGACCGCCAGAGCCGTGGCCGTCAGGGGGCTGCGCAAATCATGCACCAGCATGGCCAGAACGCGATCTTTGAAGTCCAACTGCTCCCGCAATTGGGCCCGCTCCTGCCGCAGCAAAAACACCTCTTCCGACATTTGCAACAGCGCCTCGGTGGTCGGAGGGGAGGCGGGATCCCGTCCTGCTCCTTCTTGATGGGCGGCCAAAGCCGCTTGGCCTTGCCAACGAGGCCACCACACTTCCAACTGCGTCGCCAAGTCTGCGCCCGCCAAAACTTGAGCGGGCAAGGGCTCAGCCTTGACCAGAGCCGGAGTGGCCACCAGCTTGTAATGCTCTGCCAGGTAGGGGTGCTCCTCCAGCGGCACCACTTCCAGTTGAGCAGGGTATTGGCCGGGCAACCCCTGGATGTGCTGGCGCAGATGCTCCTCAAGCTCGGCAACAACAGCTCGACTCTTGGCGAACAGCAGCAGGCGAATGACAGAACGAGCGGAGGTGAGGTCTGGCGAAGTCTGCATAGGCCAAAGTCCAGTCGCGTTAGCGATGCGTAGCATTAAAGCCAAGGGTTGGCGTTTCAGCAGCCGGGATTGCCGTGCGCTCGTTCGCGGAAGCGGACCGTAGGTCCAACCGTAGGAGCCATTGCTGCTTGTTCCTTCCTAACACCTAATCTTGGGAAAAGCTTAAGAAGCGACATGGAGTGTAACAAGAAAGACCTTTCAGCTAGAAATCGCAGGAGCCCCGCACTGTACCCGTAGGGTCACTGCCGGGAGGAATGCGCTTTGATGAAGTACAATGAACTTATGAGCCAAG
>NZ_JBSSAH010000077.1:0-1434 GCF_054058415.1 Thermostichus sp. MS-CIW-38
TGATGGAAATAGGCCGACCCGCTTTTCTCTCGATGAGCCAATGCTACCTGTATCCCGTTCCGCCGTCGCGAACGGAGCGCTATGGTTAATGTCTTCCTCTTGGCCTTTTTGCTGCTCCTCTCAGGAGCTTGCTCTGGCGCCGAAACCGCCATCACGGCCATGGACAACCTGCGCCTGGAATCTCTGATCGAAGAACAAGGGGATCCACAGGGCTTGTATCGACTGGCTCAACAACAGCGCTCGCGGCTGATCACCACCCTGTTGCTGGTGAACAACTTTGTCAACATCGGCATTGCCGCTTTGGCCACAACCCTCTCTATTGAACTGTTGGGAACCCAGATTGGAGCTTTGGCCGCCACCGTGCCCACCACAATTGTGGTGCTCCTCTTTGGAGAAGTAGCCCCAAAGTCTTTAGCGGTGAGCCATCCGCTAGGGGTGTTCCGCTGGGTGGTGCGGCCTGTTCATGTCCTATCGGTGCTGCTGCGCCCTTTTAGCGACGCTTTTGAGTGGGTTGTCAGCAGGCTCTTCAATCTATTGGAATTCTCCCCCCTGACGGCCACCGCTTCTCTCAAGGATTTGGAGCTGCTGATCGATGTGTTGGGGCAGCGGGGGCTGCTGGATTGGCAAAAACGGCGGCTGTTCCGTGGGGCCTTGGCTTTGGACTTGCTGCAGGCGCGGGACGTGGCCAAGCCCAGAGTTAAAATGGAGACCATCTCCCACGACAAAACACTGCAGGATGTGGTGAAGCTCTGTTTGGAAACGGGCTACTCGCGCATCCCCGTGCAGGGAGAATCCAAGGACGAGATCGTCGGCATTATCCACCTCAAGCAAGCCTTGCGCCATCTGGATCAAAAAGGCAATGCCGAAGTGACCCAGGCGATGGCACCGCCTTTTTTTGTGCCGGACACCAAGCGGGTCAGCTTGTTGCTCAAGGAAATGCTGCGCTCTCGCCAACACCTGGGGATTGTGGTGGATGAGTTCGGCGGCACCACCGGCCTGATCACGCTGGAGGACATTTTGGAGGAGCTGGTGGGCGATATTTACGACGAGAGCGATCTCTCCCCCCTGCTGGTGCAGCGACAACGACGACAAGGTGGCTCTTCTGCCCCCTCTGGTTGAGCAACACGAGCAGTTGAGCTATCCACCCTCTGAGTTCTAGCCAGCCCCTGAGGGATCCGTCTCCGCAGCCGTTGGATTCTCGCGTGCGTCGGCGTCGGGAGTGAGCTCGACAAAGCCGGCATCGACAGGATAGCGGGCCACAAAAAAGATCCAGAAGCTGTGGATCCCTAGCCCCAAAGCCCACCAGCCCAACAGGGGCACCAGCCACGGCCAATCCGCGCGGTACAGTTGCTGAAAAAACACCAGCCCAGACCCGCTGCAGAGAAAAACGGCAATGTGGGCGGCATAGGTATAGCGATCATCCAGCTTGCGAAA
>NZ_JBSSAH010000078.1:0-1428 GCF_054058415.1 Thermostichus sp. MS-CIW-38
TGATGGAAATAGGCCGACCCGCTTTTCTCTCGATGAGCCAATGCTACCTGTATCCCGTTCCGCCGTCGCGAACGGAGCGCTATGGTTAATGTCTTTCTCTTGGCCTTTCTGCTGCTCCTCTCAGGAGCTTGCTCTGGGGCCGAAACCGCCATCACGGCCATGGACAACCTGCGCCTGGAATCTCTGATCGAAGAACAAGGGGATCCACAGGGCTTGTATCGACTGGCCCAACAACAGCGCTCGCGGCTGATCACCACCCTGTTGCTGGTGAACAACTTTGTCAACATCGGCATTGCCGCTTTGGCCACAACCCTCTCCATTGAACTGTTGGGAACCCAGATTGGAGCTTTGGCCGCCACCGTGCCCACCACAATTGTGGTGCTCCTCTTTGGAGAAGTAGCCCCAAAGTCCTTGGCGGTGAGCCATCCGCTAGGGGTGTTCCGCTGGGTGGTGCGGCCCGTCCACATCCTATCGCTGCTGTTGCGCCCTTTTAGCGACGCTTTTGAGTGGGTTGTCAGCAGGCTCTTCAACCTATTGGAGTTCTCCCCGCTGACGGCTACTGCTTCTCTCAAGGATTTGGAGCTGTTGATCGATGTGTTGGGGCAGCGGGGGCTGCTGGATTGGCAAAAACGGCGGCTGTTCCGCGGTGCCTTGGCTTTGGACTTACTCCAAGCGCGGGATGTGGCCAAGCCCAGAGTCAAGATGGAGACCATCTCCCACGACAAAACGTTGCAGGATGTGGTGAAGCTCTGTTTGGAAACGGGCTACTCCCGCATCCCCGTACAGGGAGAATCCAAGGATGAGATCGTCGGCATCATCCACCTCAAGCAAGCCCTGCGCCATCTGGATCAAAAAGGCAATGCCGAAGTGACCCAGGCGATGGCACCGCCTTTTTTTGTGCCGGACACCAAGCGGGTCAGCCTGTTGCTCAAGGAAATGCTGCGCTCTCGCCAACACCTGGGGATCGTGGTGGATGAGTTTGGCGGCACCACCGGCCTCATCACGCTGGAAGACATTTTGGAGGAGCTGGTGGGGGATATTTACGACGAGAGCGACCTCTCCCCCCTGCTGCTGCAGCGACAACGACGACAAGGTGGCTCTTCTGCCCCCTCCGGTTGAGCACCATGAGCAATCGGGTTGTCCACCCTCTGAGTCTTAGCTGGCCCCTGAGGGATCCGTCTCCGCGGCTGTTGGGTTTTCGTGCGCGCCGGGAGTGAGCTCCCCAAAGCCGGCCTCGACGGGATAGCGGGCCACAAAAAAGATCCAGAAGCTGTGGATCCCCAACCCCAAAGCCCACCAGCCCAACAGGGGCACCAGCCACGGCCAATCCGCCCGGTACAGTTGCTGAAAAAACACCAGCCCAGACCCGCTGCAGAGAAAAACGGCAATGTGGGCGGCATAGGTATAGCGATCATCCAGCTTGCGAAA